>JAAYWZ010000002.1 GCA_012516175.1 Bacilli bacterium | reverse complement strand
TAAACGTCCTTTGACATACGCTACCTTATCCTTGGCGTCGGTTTGGAGGATAAAAACAAATTTTGCATTTTTCCCGTTATCCGTATCTTCAAGAAAGCTATCGATAACACGGTCGATGGCTTTTGTGGTAGTACGGATTTTTTCTTTAGCGACGATTTTACCATCGTCACCAATTTCTAATAATGGTTTAATTTTCAACATATTAGCGATAACACTAGCTACATTTGATAAACGCCCATTCTTTACGAGGTATTTTAAGTCATCAACCATGAAAAAAATTCGGTCATTATCACGTAAATACTCTAGATAAGCGAGGATTTCTTCAACAGATTTGCCTTCTTTAGCGAGTCTATAGGCTTCAGTGGCCATAAAACCATGCACAAAGGTGGCAGTTTTCGTATTAAAAGGATGGATATTGATACCGTCGATTAACTCTTTAGTTAAACATACAGCCTGATAAGTTCCACTAAGTTGATCAGATATGGAAATATAAATAATATCAGTATAGCCTTGAGCCTTCATTTCCTCAAAGATTTCTAGTAAATGTCCCGTGGAAGGTTGGCTTGTTTTGGGTACATCTTGTAAGGAATCTAACTTATCATAAAAGTCTTGAGGATGCATGGTTAAACCATCAAGATATTCTTGTCCATCCATAATAATGGTGGTGCGAGCAATCCGCACTTCTTCATATCCAGGTAAATAATCTAAACCACTGGTACTACACGTAACAATTCCAATCTTTGACATAATTTCCTCCATTAATACTTTGATAATCAAATAGTTTGAACTTAAAAGTATTATATCTATTTAAACGTTAACTGTCAATAATTTCGGTAAAATGACATAAAAGAAAAGGCTCCTTTACAGGAGTCCTTCGATTAGGATAGCCCTAGCAGGGCATGCTTCAGTGTGTAAGATTTTAAGTGGTAAGATGATTAATGTGTAACTACCCTCAGTTATATCTTTTAATCTTAAACCTTCGATAACCATGATGTTATTACCTAGTAAATGAAGATGGGTTTCATGGTCTTTTTGGTTTCTCTCAATCCCCAAACCATCAGTTCCAACTCCTTTTATACCAATTTGCTTAAGATAGTAAGCAGCATCTTTATCTAAATAGATAAAATTTGGTTCAAATACTTCTGTTTGTGAGTTCTTGGTTTTAAGTAGGATAAAATCATCCCTATTAATATCTTTCTTTTGTAAATCATTTATTGTTATCTTATCATTAACATCAGTGAAATCTAGTACTTTACATTTAGTGATAAAATCTTCAACTTTATATGTTTTCATAGGTTGACCATCTTTGATCATATGTAAAGGTGCATCAATGTGGGTTCCTGTGTGCATATCCAATAACATCGAAGTCTCATAATGATTACTGTTTTCAAAAGTGTCACGAATTATTGTTTTTGGCTTTTTTACTTCTAAATTCTTATAAACAGGCATCGTGTCATCAATTACCATGGATATATCATATACTTTCATTTTAATCCTCCAAATTAATCCATTCCTTACCATCTTTGGCTAATAATTCGTTTGCTTCAATTGGACCATAGGTGCCATCCTCATAATTAGGAAAATTAACTTCATCATCTTGCCATGATTCAATAATAGCATCAATAAATTTCCAGGAATATAAAACCTCATCCCATCGTGCAAAGAGGGTGGAATCACCATTAAAAGCATCAAGTAATAATCGCTCATAAGCTTCGGGTGTATTTATTCCTACATCACAGTTCTGACAAAAGTCCATTTGGACGGGAATGATGGTATTTTTGGTGCCGGGTTTTTTAGCATTGAAGACAAAGAAGACACCTTCTTGTGGTTGAACTTTAATGATTAACATGTTGGGAATAGATGTTAAATTGTCGTAAAGCATTTTTTCTGGTTGTTTGAACTGAATAATTATTTCAATCGCCTTTCTTGGTAATTTCTTACCAGTACGTATATAGAAAGGTACATTTTTCCATCTTGGGGTATCCACTTCAAGTTTTAGAGCCACAAATGTTTCGGTGGTTGAGGTGGTGCTCACATTAGGTTCACTTCGATATGACTTATATTGACCACGCACAATATTTTTCTTTATTTCCGCTTTAGATGTTGGTTTTAATTTTTGGAGTACTTTTACTTTTTCATCTCGCACACTATTAGGTGATAAATCTTTAGGACGTTCCATGGCAATTAAACTTAAAAGTTGAAGGAGATGACTTTGGACCATATCGCGAATCGCTCCTGCGTTTTCATAATAACTACCACGGGTACCAATTCCTATTGTCTCGCTAGAAGTAATTTGCACCTGTTCAATATAATCCTTGTTCCAAACAGGTTCAAATAAACTGTTCGCAAATCTTATCACCATGATATTTTGTAACATTTCTTTCCCTAAATAATGATCAATCCGGTATGTATTCTCTTCGCCAAAAGCTTGAATAATTTTTTGATTGAGGTAAATCGCACTCTGTAAATTCCGTCCAAAAGGTTTTTCAATCATTACTCTTGAAAACTTACCATTTTGTGCATTTAAATTAGCTTTTGCTAAATTATCAACTATGACGTCAAAGAATTCTGGAGCTACAGCTAGATAGTAGATGTGATTTCCCTTTGTATGATGCTTAATATCGACAAAGTCTAGGAATTCCTTGAGTTTTTCATATTCAGCAAAATTCGTAAAATCCATTTGCTTATAATATATCAGATTTTTTAACTCATCCCAGATTTTTTCTTCAAAAGGATAACGACTAAAGGTTTTAATGGATGTTTGAATTTGATCAAGATAAGCTTCTCTTGTTAAATCTCTTCTTCCAATGGATACGACCGCAAATCCTTTAGGTAAACTTCCTTCTTTTATGAGATTATATAAAGCTGGCATCAATTTCCGCTGGGTAAGGTCACCTGTTCCACCAAAGATGACAAATGTATTATTATTCATGTATTTCACCCTCATTCTTTCGTTTCGACTTTGTGACCTCCAAACTCATTGCGTAAGGCTGCAATAACCTTACCTGTAAAGGTATCAGTTTGTTCTGAGCGATATCTGGTAAATAAACTTGTCGTAATTACTTGGGCAGGTACTCTTAATTCCAATGCCTCTTGAACAGTCCATAATCCTTCACCAGAAGAATGAACAACACCCAAGATGTTTTCTAATTTAGGATCTTTGGATAAGGCATTTTGCAGGAGTTCCATTAACCAACCACGAATGACACTGCCATGATTATAGACCCTGGCAACTTGTTCCAAATCAAAACTAAAGGGGGCTTTTTCAAGGATTTCAAAACCTTCCGCAATCGCTTGTAACATCCCATATTCAATCCCGTTATGTACCATCTTCGCATAATGCCCACTACCATTTGTACCTGTGTGTAAATAACCATTAGGTACGCAAAGTGCTTTTACAAGTGGTTCAATGATGCTAAAGATATCATCGCTACAACCAATCATCATGCAAGCACCATAGCGAGCCCCATTAATCCCACCACTAGTACCAATATCAACGAAGTTAATTCCTTTATCTTTTAAGAACTCTTTTCTTCTTAAAGTATCTTTATAATGCGAATTACCACCATCGATGATAATATCATCTTGTTCAATTAGGGGTAATAATTTATCAATCATTTCATCAACAGGATCTCCTGCAGGAATCATTAACCAGATAATTCTAGGCTTAGGTAGTTTTTCCACTAATTCAGTTAAAGAATAAGCTCCTAAGACCCCTTCCTTCTCAATTTCTTTAACTTTTTCGATGGAGCGATTATAAGCTACTACATCGATGTGATTATCCCTCATGTTGAGAGCGAGATTATATCCCATTTTCCCAAGACCGATTAAACCAACTTTCATGGGTATCCTCCTTAATTTTTATTGTTAACTTAGTTATTATCATACTAAATAATGGGTGTTAAGAAAATCGATTTGCTTATGTTGTTTTAATTTCGAAAGAAACTTGTTATAATGTGAGATAGTGGAGGGATAATGATGCGTGAAGTACTTCATCTAAATTATGATTGGGATTATTTGCCAAATTTTGCTGATGAGTATTTAGAAATGGTTGACTTTTCCCATAGTATAAAAGTCGATTTACCACATACTGTTAAAGAAATACCATATAATTATTTTGATGAAAATATTTATCAGTTCATCTCATGTTACCATAAAACTCTTAATTTACCAAAAAAGTATATAGATAACCAGTTACTCCTTAAGTTTGATGGTGTGATGAGTTACTGTGAAGTATACTTAAATGGTACTTTTATTTCTAAACATTATGGTGGCTACACGCCTTTTTCTGTTGATATTACACCATATTTTCGCTTTGGTGAAGATAATCATTTAATAGTCAAAGTTGATAGTAACGAAAGAAATGATATACCTCCCTTTGGATTTGTAATGGATTATTTAGCATATGGAGGGATTTATCGGGAAGTAAGATTAGAAATAGTGCCTAAGACTCATATCGATAATCTATTCATTAAAACTAAGCAAGTGACAGATTTTAACAAACAACTAGAGATTAAAATAGTATTAAATGAACCTATAAACGATAACTATTATAAATTAAACATAAAAGTATTAGATGCTGATAACATCATAAAAGTAATAAATCAGCCCTTATATATTAATACTCAAGAAATTTACATTAAGGAAGAGCTTAGTGATGTTAAATTATGGGATCTTGATAATCCTAATTTATATCATTTAATAGTTGAACTGCTACATAATGATGTGATAATCGATAAGGTTAATGAGCGATTTGGTTTTCGGGAAATCCTATTTAAACCGAATGGTTTTTATTTAAACGGGAAGAAGTTAAAATTAAGAGGTTTAAATCGACATCAGAGTTATCCTTATGTGGGTTATGCGATGCCTAAAAGTGCTCAAGAAGAAGATGCCGAAATCCTTAAGAACCAATTAGGAGTTAATATTGTTAGGTTATCTCATTATCCGCAATCTAAACATTTTGTGCGTAAATGCGATGAGTTAGGTTTATTAGTGTTCTGTGAGATTCCTGGATGGCAACATATAGGTGATGCGGAATGGAAAGAGCATAGTAAGAATAACTTACGGGAAATGATTGTTAATTATTTTAATCATCCGTCTATTATCTTATGGGGTGTTCGTATTAATGAATCGGCTGATGATGATCAGTTTTACCAAGAAATGAATCAAATTGCCAAAACACTTGATGATACACGTGCTACTGGAGGAGTCAGAAACTTTAAACATAGCCATCTTTTTGAAGATGTCTATACTTATAATGATTTTGTGCACTCGGGCAAGAATCAAGGCTTAGATAAACGTAAAAAGGTTGCTCAAAAGAAGGTGCCATATCTAGTTACAGAACATAATGGACATATGTATCCTACTAAGAAGTTTGACCCAGAAATAAAACGCGTAGAACATGCTTTAAGGCATTTAAGAGTGCTAAATGCGATGTATCAAACTGAGGATATTAGTGGTGCTATTGGTTGGTGTATGTTTGATTATAATACCCATAAAGAGTTTGGTAGTGGTGACCGCATTTGTCATCATGGAGTTATGGATATGTTCCGCTTAGAAAAAACTGCCTTTTATGCTTATAGTAGCCAACAAGATAAATATCCTGTTTTACATGTCGCGAGTACTTTTAATCCTGGTGAATACGATGCATCATTATTAGGCAAGGTCTATGTCTTTACTAATTGTGATTATATTGATGTTTATCGCAATGAGGATTATCTTGGTCGCTTTTATCCGGATAATAGCGAGTTTAAATATTTACCCCATCCCCCCATCATCATCGATGATTTCTTTGGTGATTTACTTGAAAGTGAAGGATTCGCTAAGAAAGATGCTAAGAAGTTAAAAACAGTTTTTAAGCAAATTAGTCAAAAAGGTAAATTAAATATCAAGGGACTTCTTACCATGGCTTATATAATGGTTAAATATCGTTTGAATTATCAACGGGGAGCCGAACTATATACTAAATATGTTAATAATTGGGGTTGTGAAGTTAAATATATAATCATCGGTTATCAGAGTAATCAAAAAGTTTGCGAAGTTATTAAAGGCGATGCAAAAGAAAGATTTTTAGAGGTAAAAACTAATAAAGACAAACTAATAATTGCGGAAACATATGATGTGGCTCGGATTCAAGTTAGATTAGTTGACATTTATGGTAACATCCTACCCTATGCCTTTGATGGAGTAAAAATCGAAACTTCACCAAATCTAGAAGTGATTGGTCCTAAGCAGCTTGCCCTAATTGGTGGAAGCATTGCCTTCTGGGTTAAAACCAAACGTGAAGAAGGTGAAGGGGAGATAAAGGTGACTTTAGCACATGGTGCTACTAAAACCCTTACCGTACCGATTATAAAACAATCGAATACCCGTTAGTAAAGCGCATTCATTTTTTGCGAAAAGTAATTGTTAACTTTGTGAAAATGTAGTATGATTTAATTAGTATTATTTAACAAGGAGGAATAGAATTGGCTGAACTAAAACGTACACCGCTATATGATGAACATCTAACTTTAGGTGCCAAAATGGTTGATTTTGCTGGTTGGGAAATGCCAATTGAGTATTCAGGTATAACTAATGAGCACCTTTCAGTACGCAATAATTGTGGCTTATTTGATGTCAGTCATATGGGTGAAATCTTTATTTCTGGACCTGATAGTGAAGCTTATATCCAAAAACTAGTAACTGGAGATGTTACAAAAATCGTCGATAATCAAATTATGTATACCATGATGTGTTATGAACATGGTGGTATCGTTGATGATTTATTAGTGTATAAGTTTAATCAAGAAAACTATTTACTTGTGGTAAATGCTTCAAATACCTTAAAAGACTATGAATGGATTGTAAAACACTGCGATGATTATCGCGTTGTTATTCAAGATAAATCAGTTAAGTATGGGCAAGTAGCCTTACAAGGCCCTAATGCAGAAAAAATCCTCCAACAATTCACTACCTACGAGTTAAGCTCATTGAAGTACTTCTACTTTGATTTGTTCAAGGTATGTGATGAAGATTGCCTTGTTAGCCGTACAGGTTATACTGGTGAAGATGGCTTTGAAATCTATTCCAGTAGAGAAAGTATAGTAAAGATTTGGCGTGCTTTAATTAATGCTGGTGCTTTACCTGTTGGATTAGGTGCCCGCGATACTTTACGTTTTGAGGCTGGTATGCCTTTATACGGTAATGAAATAAGTGAATCAATATCCCCATTGGAAGCTGGTTTAGGTTATTTCGTGAAGTTAGATACTGATTTTATCGGTAAAGAAGCGCTCTTAAAACAAAAAGAAGAAGGCTTAAAAAGAAAGTTGGTTGGACTAGAATTACAACGTAAAGGTATATGTCGACACGGTTATCCTGTATTTAATCTAGAAGAAATAGAAATAGGTGTGATTACTACAGGGTATTTACTTCCAGAACGGGAACTCTGTGTTGCCTTAGCTTTAATTAATAGTGAAGAAGCAGTATTAGGAAATGATGTATTAGTAAACATAAGAAACAAGTTATTTGAAGCAAAAGTAATTAATAAGAAATTCTTAAATAAAAATAAATAATTTAGAGGAGGACATTATGAAAGTATTAGAAGGTTTATATTATTCAAAAGAACATGAGTGGGTTAGAGTAGAAGGTAATAAAGCATATATCGGTATTACTGATTTTGCGACCCATTCATTAGGTGATATTGTTTATGTGGAATTACCTGAATTAGATGCTGAATTAGCAAAAAATGATGTCTTAGGTGTAGTTGAATCTGTTAAGGCTGCAAGTGATGTTTATACACCAGTTTCAGGTGTCGTTGTTGAAGTTAATGAAGCACTAGCTGATCAACCTGAATTATTAAATGAAGATCCCTACACAAACTATCTTGCGGTATTAGAATTAACAAATGAATCTGAATTAGAAGAGTTAATGAATAGTACTGAATACGAAGCATTCTGCGAAAATCAATAATAAAAAGGATGGGTGTTTATGACCTATAAATACATTCCGCATACTGAAGAAGATATCAAGACCATGCTTAAGGAGATTAATGCCGAAAGTATTGATTGTTTCTTTAGAGATATTCCAGAAGAAGTTAAACTTAACCGTGATTATAATCTTCCTGACAGCATGAGTGAGTTAGATGTAGTGCGGCGCTTACAAGAACTACGTGATTTAAATACAAATAATTTAGTGCATTTTATTGGTGCGGGAAGTTACGACCATTATATTCCTTCAATAATTAAGCACATTACAAGTCGCTCTGAGTATTATACAGCCTATACACCATACCAACCAGAGATTGCTCAAGGTACTTTACAATACATTTTTGAGTACCAAACGATGATATGTAACTTGACTGGTATGGATGTTAGCAATGCTTCTATGTATGATGGGGCTACAAGTTGTGCTGAAGCAATTATGATGGCTACAAGTATAACAAGACGTAATAAAGTATTAGTTTCAAGTACTATGCATCCACATACGATTGAAACCATCAAGACCTATGGTCATTACAATGGTTTTGATGTAGTATTACTCAACCATCAAGATGGTTTAGTTACTGAGGATGAACTAGTTAAGCAACTAAATAGTGAAGTGGCTTGTGTAGTTATAAGCAATCCCAACTTCTTTGGTTTAATTGAAAACCCCGAAACTTATGTCCAAAAGATTCATGATAATAAGAGTTTACTTATCATGATGGTTAATCCTTTAAGTTTAGGGATTTTAAAAACACCAGGAGAAATCGGTGCTGATATCGTTTGTGGTGAAGCCCAAAGTCTAGGTATCCCGCTCAGTTTTGGTGGACCATATTTAGGGTTCTTATGCACCAAGAAAGATTATGTCAGAAAGATGCCTGGTCGGATTTGTGGGCAAACCACTGATGTGGATGGAAGAAGAGCCTTTGTGCTTACCCTCCAAGCCCGTGAACAACATATTAGAAGAGAAAAAGCTAATTCTAATATTTGTTCCAACCAATCGTTAATGGCACTAATGACTACTGTTTATCTTGCAACCATGGGTAAGGAAGGCTTAAAGGAAGTTTGTCTGCAAAATATTCAAAAAGCCCATTATGCTTATAAAAAGATTACTGCTCTACCTAACTTTGAGCCTGTATTTACATCGCCATTCTTTAATGAGTTCGTCGTAAAGACCAATGTCGACTATGAAGTTATAAAAGAAGCTTTATTAAAAGAAAACATGATGGCAGGAGTACATTTAGGCATTTATTATGAAGAATTAAAGAATCACATTCTCTTCTGTGTTACCGAAAAACGGACGAAAGCTGAAATCGATCGTTTAGTTCAAGTATTAGGAGGGTTGAAATAATGCGTAATTACGATAAGTTAATATTCGAACTATCCCGTCCTGGAAGGCGCGGTTATTCCCTCCCACCTTTAGATGTTGAAATGGAAGATATCAATAATTTAATACCTGAAAATCTTCAAAGAAAAACTGATAATAGATTACCTGAAGTTAGTGAAAATGACATCATGCGTCATTACGTCAATATTTCTAATAAGAATTATGGAGTTGATACAGGTTTTTATCCGTTAGGTTCTTGTACGATGAAGTACAATCCTAAAATTAATGAAGATATGGCTACCTTCTTTCAAACCTTGCATCCTCTCCAAGATGAAAATACTGTGCAAGGTGCACTTAAACTAATGTATGAATTAAGTGAGTTCCTAGCGGAAATTACGGGAATGGCTAAGGTCTCTTTAACTCCATTTGCGGGAGCACATGGAGAATTAGCTGGTATGATGATTATGAAAGCATATCATGAAAAGCATAAAGACTTTAAACGAACTAAAGTCATCGTACCTGATAGTGCTCATGGTACAAATCCAGCTAGTGCGGCGATTGCTGGATTTGATATTGTGGAAATCAAATCTAATGAAGATGGCACTGTAAATCTTGAAGCATTAAAAGCTGCTTTAAATGATGAAATTGCGGGAATAATGCTTACTAACCCCAATACATTAGGTATTTTTGAAAAAGACATCTTAGAAATCACACGTTTAGTACATGAAGCGGGCGGATTATTATATTATGATGGTGCTAACTTGAATGCGATAATGGGTGAAGTAAGACCTGGAGATATGGGCTTTGACATCATCCATTTGAATCTCCATAAGACCTTCTCAACACCACATGGTGGTGGTGGGCCAGGTAGTGGTCCCGTTGGGGTTAGGAAACACTTGGTGGAATTCTTACCAAAACCTCATATCGAGTTTAAAGATAATAAATATATATTAAATTGTGATTGCCCTGATTCTATAGGTCGGTTAGGCAACTTCTATGGTAACTTTGGTGTTTTAGTTAGAGCCTATACCTACATCTTAACGATGGGGAAGGTTGGGTTAAAACATGCTAGTCGCATGGCAGTTTTAAATGCGAATTATCTTGAAACTAAACTTAAAGATGATTATTTACTTGCGATTGATGGAATTTGTAAGCATGAATGCGTCTTTAGTGGCTTAAACGATAAATCTACTGGAGTTACGGCATTAGATGTTGCCAAAGGTTTGCTGGAATTTGGCTATCATGCACCTACAATTTATTTCCCATTAATTGTCGACCAAGCTATTATGATAGAACCAACAGAAACAGAAAGCCTAGAAACACTAAATGAATTCGTTTCTATTATGAAAAAGATTGCACAAATCGCTAAAGAAGATCCTGAATACTTAAAACATGCCCCTTATAGCACACCGGTTAGACGCTTAGACGAAGCTAAGGCAGCACGCAATCCAATCCTTAAATATGAAGAGCCCCATGAATAAGGATCTAATCGTCATCGGTGCTGGACCAGGGGGATATGAAGTCGCAATTAAAGCAAGTTTACATGGCTTAAAGGTCGCTATCGTGGAAAAGGGTGAATTAGGAGGGACCTGTTTAAATCATGGTTGTATTCCTACGAAGGCATTATATAAAAGCGCCCTTGTCCATAAAACTCTAACAGAAGCTCTAGAATTTGGTTTTAATAATGTTCAATATGAAATTAATTTTTCACAAATCCAGGCACGTAAAGAGAGTATCGTAAATAACCTACGCAGTAATATCAAGATGATGTTAGAAAAGAGTAATGTCGAGATTATAAATGGAGAAGCAAGTTTTCTCGATGACCATACTATTCTTGTAAAAAATGGTGAAAATGAACAAAAGCTTACCGCTAACTACTTTATTATCGCGACAGGTTCTGTGGAAAAAACAATCAAAATTTCTGGAATTGATTTACCTAATGTAGTAACCAGTAAAGAACTTCTTGCGATAAATAAGATACCAACAAAATTAATCATCGTTGGTGGTGGGGTAATCGGAATTGAATTTGCGAGTATCTTCCGTGAGCTGGGTTCTGAAGTAACAATTTATGAATATATGGACCGTATTCTTCCGATGTTTGATAATGAAATCTCAACGCGGTTAAAAGCTTTACTTAAGAAACGGGGCATCGAGATAAACAATGATGCGTTGGTTGAGAAAATTGAACAAATTGAAAATGGGTTAGTGCTTACTGGCAAAACCAAAAAAGGTAAAGAATTCGCGGATCGAGCAGAGTATATCCTCATAGCGACGGGTAGAAAAGCCTACTTTGATGGATTGAATCTTGATAAGATTAATGTCTTATATGATAAGAATGGTATTGTGGTAAATGAACATATGCAAACCACAATTGAGCATATTTATGCAGTGGGTGATGTTACAGGTAGTAACATGTTAGCCCATGTAGCTACTTTCCAAAGTTTTAAAGCCTTAGATCATCTATTAGGCAAAGAAAACAATACTAGCTTCCAAGTAATCCCTAGTTGTGTCTTTACTTTCCCCGAAGTTGCTGTTGTTGGATTAACGGAAGAAGAAGCTAAGACACGCTATGGAGAGATAAAAACGAATAAGTATCTTTTTAGAGCCAGTGGTAAAGCACAAACGATGGGTGAAGTGGATGGCTTTGTGAAAGTAATTAGTGCAGATAATACTTTAACTGGTTGTCATATTATTGGACCTGATGCTTCATCATTAATTCAAGCAGCCACAATCTTAATTGAAAGAAAGATCCCATTAACGGAAGCAATTAACATAATTCATGCTCATCCAACTTTACCAGAAGCAATTCTTGAAGCAATCCGTGGCTTGATATAAAATGTGAATGTTTCCCAAGACTTTGGGAAACATTTTCTTTTGAAAACCATCACCTTTTTATGTCAAAGCCAAACAATTGTGTTATAATAAAAATGATAGTGCTTACATAAAGGGGGACAAAAATTGATTAATAGTAGTAAAGATATGTTGGCTTTGGTCAAAGATAAAAGTGAACCAGGAATAACAATTACCAGAAAGCCTATACCTGTAATAAGTGATGATGAAGTATTAATCAAAGTATTAGCTACTGCCATTTGTGGTACTGATTACCACATTTATAGTTGGGATGCATGGAGTCAAAAGCGTGTAAAGCCACCGATTATTATGGGTCATGAATTAGCTGGTGAAGTAGTAGAAGTTGGAAAGAATGTGACCAGAGTCAAAGTTGGTGATATTGTTTCCTGCGAAACACACATAGTCTGTGACAACTGTGAATTCTGTCGGTCAGGAAGAGGGCATATTTGTCAACATACGCAAATCATTGGGGTTGATACTGATGGATGTTTTGCCGAATATGTTAAAATCCCAGCTAAGAATCTTATTATCAACGATCCAACTATTGACCCACGGTTCCTCTCGATTCAAGAACCGCTAGGAAATGCGGTTCATACTATGCTTCATTTTGACATTGTGGGACGTACAGTAGCAGTTCTCGGTTGTGGTCCAATTGGTTTAATGGCAGTTAATCTCGCTAAAGCGGTTGGTGCTTCTAAGATCATTGCGATTGAGATAAATGAATACCGCGCTAAATTGGCAAAAGAGCTTGGTGCAGATGTCGTTATTAACCCGTTAAAAGAAGATGTCATAAGTCGTGTTCTTGCAGAAACTGATGGTCTAGGTGTGGAAGTACTAGGTGAATTCTCTGGCAATAAACAAGCTATTGAACAAGCCTTTAAGTATATGCGACTTGGTGGGTTCATGAGTATTTTAGGTATCCCTAGTAAGAATATTGAAATTGACCTAAGTAATGATGTTGTCTTTAAAGGACTAACCATTTATGGTGTAACAGGAAGAATCATGTTTGATACATGGCATCAAGTTAAAGGACTATTACGAAGATTAGATTTAGATAAGATTGTCACTCATACTTTTAAACTAACTGAGATTGATAAGGCAATGGAAGTCATGAAGAGTGGCAATAGCGGTAAGATTGCTTTAATTCCATGAAGATAAGGAGCGATTATCCATGAGTAATGTCCATGAGTTAACTTTTTTAAAAGAAAAAATCGAAGAGTTAAAATCAGACGGTGTTTATCGAGTTTTACCAATTAATTACGGCCCCTGTGATGGTGTTATCAATTTAAATGGTAAAGAAGTAATTAACCTTTCTAGTAATAATTATTTGGGTTTAGCTAATCATGAAAGAGTGAAAAAAGCCGCAATCGAGGCTATCGAAAAATATGGTGCTGGTAGCGGCGCTGTTAGAACTATTGTTGGTAACATGGATTTACATGAAGAACTAGAACGCGTACTAGCTGAATTTAAACGTGAAGAAGCAGTCTGCGTTTTCCAATCTGGCTTTATGTGTAATCTCGGTACGATTCAAGCGATAACCGAAAAAGGTGATTTAATCATTTCTGATGAATTAAATCATGCTTCGATCATCGATGGGGTAAGATTATCACGTGCTGATAAAGCTATATATAAACATGGTGATATGGAAGATTTGGAAAACCTTCTTAAAGAAAAACGCCATCTCTATCGGAATGTCCTGATTGTGACAGATGGAGTATTTTCGATGGATGGTGATATTGCCAAATTACCAGAAATTGTTGAGTTAGCGGAAAAATATGAATGTTTAACTTATGTCGACGATGCCCATGGCTCCGGTGTATTAGGGGAAAATGGTCGTGGTACTGTCGATCACTTCGGTTTACATGGTAAAGTTGATTTTAGTATAGGTACACTATCGAAAGCCATTGGTGTCGTAGGTGGTTATGTTGCTGGTAGTAAAACAATGAAAGAATGGCTCTTACATCGTGGTAGGCCAATTCTCTTCTCCACATCACTACCACCAGCAGCTGTTGGCGCAATCATTGAATCTGTTAAGATTTTAATGGAAACAAGCGAGTATACTGATCGTTTGTGGGATAATGCTCGTTACTTTAAAGAACAAGTCGCAAGTTTAGGATTTAATACTGGTCATAGTCAAACACCGATTACCCCAATTATCGTTGGCGATGAAGCGAAAACGATGCAATTCTCTAAAACTTTATTAGAAAATGGTGTCTTTGTTTCTGGTATTGTATATCCAACTGTACCTAAAGGGACGGGTCGGATTAGATGTATGATTAGTGCTGTTCATACAAAAGCTGAGTTAGATGAAGCAGTGCGCATCATCGAAAAAGTTGGTAAAGAATTAAACATTATATAATAATCATAAAATTTTTAAAATATACATAGTAATGAAGAATTAGTAGTGGAGAAGTAACTTTAAGTTGCAAAAACTGAGGTGATAAACATGAATATCCCCAATATTCTAACTATCTTTCGCCTCATATTAGTACCAGTATTTGTGCTAGTTTATTTTTCTTCACTAACTTATAATCTGTATCTAGCTTTAATTGTATTCGTTGTGGCAGGATTTACAGATGTTATCGATGGTTATATTGCGAGAAAATATAATTTGATTACGAAACTTGGGCAAGTGCTTGACCCTTTTGCAGATAAAATTATGCAGCTTACTGTATTGGCATGTTTTACCATAGATAAACATCTTCCTGTATTATTCATTGTCATCTATGGTATTAAAGAAATGACAATGATTATTGGTGGTTTCTTATTATATACGAAAAAAGAAAAAGTAATTATTCCTGCCAATATTTATGGAAAGATCGCAACCATCTTATTTTACATTGCGATTATTGCGGTAGCCCTGAAATATCAATATGGTGTCTATTTATTAATTCTCGCAATTCTAATCGCAATCTTCGCTTTCTTTAAATACTCAGTTATTGGTAGTGAAAAGATTAAACAACTCCATAACTAAGAACATGAAAAGGTATCATGATGTTCATGATACCTTTTTCTTATTATATTTACGTTTAAAATAACTAGGATATTTTTCTTTTAATTCGGAGAAACTTAACCCATACTTTTCCTTACAAAACTTATCAAGTTCTAATTCGTATTGTTTAAGCGCCTGTTTTCTTTCATCCTTTGTCATGTTTTTCCAGTTCGAGAAATACTTATGTTTAAGCTCATCCATTTTTTCTTTTAGAATCCGTTTGTCTTCACTGGTGAAGCGATCCTGTGGTTCTACTACTTCAGGTCGAATTTGATTAGCAAAAGTATAATTATTCATTGTGAAAAGTAGAGTAAAACAACTTGCGATGACTAATCCGATTTTTTTCAGCATCAAATCACCTCAATAATATTATGAACAATTCCAAAATGTTTTATAAGGTTATTTATTTTTAGTAACTTTTACCCTTTGTAATTTAGTGTTATAATAATCACGAAATGGAGTGAAATTATGACTACTAAAATAAGAACTTATAAAAAGGATTTAGATTATTCATATACCTTGGGTAGTTTTTTAACCATTGAACTCTTAAATCATCAAGCTAATCACGTCATCACTGTTTTTTTACACACAAAAGCCAAGGAATCAGAAGGAATAAATAAAATAATTTCTTTATGTAAAGATAAAAAGATACCATATGAGTTTAACGATAAGTTAATTGAAAAACTCTCTCCTAAAGAAAACTGCTTTGCGATTGGCATCTTTGAAAAATACCAACCTGTATTAAGTAAAAATGATAATCATGTAGTACTTGTAAATCCAAGTGACTCAGGTAATCTAGGAACCATTATAAGAACAAGTTTGGGCTTTGGAATTCGCGATATCGCGATTATTAAACCAGCAGTTGATATTTTTGATCCCAAAACAATCAGAGCATCTATGGGTGCCTTATTTAACATTAATTTTACCTATTTCAATGATTTTACTGAGTATCAAAATCAATTTACCAAGCATCATTTTTATCCTTTCATGCTAAATGGCAAATTAAAGATCCAAGATGTTAAAATACAACCAGAACCTTTTGGATTAGTTTTTGGGAATGAGGCAAAGGGATTAGATAATAGTTTTTCAAATGTGGGCACTAGTGTCGTAATCCCGCACTTAAAAACAATCGACTCCTTAAATTTATCAATCGCAGTAGGTATTGCCTTATACGAATTTACTAAACATTCTTTTTAAAGTAAATATTGACTTTATTATCAAGTTAAGATAAAATAATTATAGAATTGCGAATGCAATTCGTATATCCGAATAAAAAGTTTACCATGTTACTTCCTATTAAAAGTTTGCATATGTGTGCAAACTTTTAATAACTATAGAATGTTTTTAATAAATATTACTCTTTGAATAATACTATTATATTTTAGTTAAATTTATAATTAAGTAATATAGATTATAATTTTAAGGAGCGAAAAGCATGGCGAAAGTAATTACTTTAGGAGAAATCATGTTAAGACTCTCAACCCCAGGATACCAGCGTTTTGTTCAAACTCAAAGTTTTGATGTGGTTTTTGGTGGAGGAGAAGCTAATGTGGCAGTAAGTTTAGCCAATTATGGTCATGAAGCTTACTTCGTTTCCAAGTTACCTAAACATGAGATTGGGGAAGCAGCAGTTAACTACATACGGCGTTTTGGGGTTAAGACAGATTTTATCGCCCGTGGTGGTGAGCGTATCGGAATCTATTATTTAGAAACTGGTGCGAGCATGCGACCATCAAACGTGATATATGACCGGGCTCATTCAGCGATTGCAGAATCTGATGTTAGTGATTATGACTTTGATAAAATATTTTCAGGTGCTAAATGGTTTCATTGGAGTGGTATAACCCCCGCTTTAGGTGAAAAAGCACAAAAGGTATTAGAAGAGGCTCTAAAAACAGCTAAACGGAATAATGTCACAGTATCCTGTGACTTAAATTATCGCAAGAAACTCTGGACAAAAGAGCAAGCACAAAAAGTCATGACTAATCTGATGCAATATGTTGATGTTTGTATCGGAAATGAAGAAGATGCAGAAAAGTGTTTAGGATTTAAACCTGGTAAAACAGATGTAACTAAAGGTGAGTTAGAGTTAACTGGCTATCAAGAAATCTTTAAGCAAATGATTGATAAGTTTGGCTTTAAATATGTTGCCACTACACTAAGAGAAAGCCATTCTGCCAGTGATAACACTTGGAGTGCATTAATATATGATGGTAAGGAATTCTATCATTCCCGTAAGTATGATATCAGAATTGTTGATCGGGTTGGTGGTGGTGATGCCTTTAGTGCAGGTTTAATCCATGGCTTACTCACTAAAGATGATATGAAACAAGCATTAGATTTTGCGGTAGCTGCTAGTGCCTTAAAGCATACAATTCCTGGTGATTTCAATTTAGTATCATTAGAAGAAGTAGAGACATTAGTAAAAGGCGATGCATCTGGTAGAGTGCAACGTTAATTACATAAAAGAGGTTCATAGCCAAAGTGTTATGAACCTCTCTTTTTTAATGATTATAAAATTTTTGGTTTTCCATCGCTTGCTTAATATTGCGTCTACCTTTAGATCGATAGACACGGCTGATGGTCTCAGACCAATTTCTTCGGCTTTCGCCATTTGTGCGTTCTGCCATATACTCAGCCATAACTTCATCATATTCATCAATATAAGTTTTTTGATTAGGGTCATATTTATCTCTATTAAACACAGCTTTTAAAGGTAGGCGTGGTTTAACTTGGGAATAATCTTTCGGATAACCAACAACGAGTCCACAAATCGGGAAGACATATGCAGGAATTTCTAATAAACTAATCACTGCTTGAGGATCATTTAAGATACCACCAATGGGTACTGTGCCATATCCTAATGATTCAGCAGCAACAATCATATTTTGCATAGCAAGACCAGCATCAAAAGTACCAATTACGGTCGCAGTGAACTCATCAGTAATACAGAACTCATTATTGGTTTTTTCACAGGCTAATTTACCACGATAAAAATCAATACAGAAGACAAAAAAAACACCTGCTTCAGCAATATAAGGTTGATTTCCGCATAACTCAGCGAGTTGTGCTTTTTTTGTCTTGTCGGTGACCGCGATTATTGTCACAGGTTGACCATTATTTGATGATGGTGCTTTTTGGGCACATTGAACAAGGAGTGCTAAGTGTTCTTCTGGTAAAGCCTGATCTTTATAATTTCTAATTGAACGATGATTTAGAATGGTTTCAATTACTTGATTCATAAAGACCTCCATAAAATTAGTTAATCATCTAATGATTTCATCATACATATAATAATAGGAAAAGGGGAGGGCTGTAAATGGAAATGATAAAAAAATATTTAGAATTATATGAAAAAACCTATCAGAAGTTTATTTATGAGAAAATGAACCAAGAATTCCATGAGCTAATCAATATATCGCAACAACGCTTAAGTGTTCTCACAAGGAAATTAGAAATGAGTGGTATTAGCCCTAGAGAAATAGATAAAGAAGATTTACTAGTTATTTGGTTTACAATTTTTACAACCAAAGGCAAGGAAGTACCAAAGATAGTTTATGATTATAAATTATTGTATCATCTTCTACATTATCTAATGCAGGAACAAGAAGATTATAATCAAAAACTAAATAACATAAATGGTTATGAAAATGAACTAAAACAACTTGAACTAGAAGGCGAATTTGTGATAGTTAATAAGGAAAAAGAAACACTTAAGAGTTTACTTGCACATCATGAAGAAGCATGTAAAATCAAACTAAGAATCCGCTTATTAAATGAAGCTGTTAATAGTATTAAAATCATCTTAGAGTCAGTGGATAAGTTTCAAAGAGTAGTTGATAATACGAAAAACTGGAATAACTTCGATATATTAAGTCGTGGGCTCTTGTTATCAATAACGAAAACACCTGAGTTTAGAAATACGGAAACTTTAGTTAAAGAACTATATTACCGGGGTAATAAACTAATGCGTACGCTTAAAACGATTAATTACTACACCAACCTTCAAATTAATTTACAAGAGTTTAAAGAGTTATATTATTACATCGAGAATCATTTATATGATGATTTAAAAGAACAAGAATCATTAAGAAAAGTGTTAGATCAAGCTGAGCATTATCCTTTAGTGTTAACTAAACTACTAGAAACATTAATGAAGTATAAAGATAAGTACTTACAAGAATTGTTAGAAATTGAAAAAGCAAAACAAAACTTATTCATGCAGGTGATAGCTTGAAAGTTGATTTAGTGTTTGAAGGTGGTGGCGTTTTAGGGATTGGTTTTGTTGGGGCTTATGAAGCTTTCTATGAGAAGAAATTTGAAATCATGCGAGTAGCCGGCACTAGTGCTGGTAGTGTCATTGCATCATTAATTTGTGCGAAGTTTACACCTCAAGAGTTAAAAGATGAGTTGGCTGATACTGACTTTACTATGTTTCTCAAAACTCCTCCTTTTGGTAGTTTTCCTGTAGTGGGCAAAGTCTTGTCATTAATATTTAGTAAAGGTTTATATGATGGTAATGTGATTTCTAAGTGGATAGATATGCTTCTAGCAAAGAAAAATATCAAGGTGTTTGGTGACCTCTATGTTAATAACGAATGTCCCCTGAAAGTTATGGCAGCGGATATTACTAATCGAAAGTTGCTTATTTTACCTGATGATATCACTTTTTACGGTAAGGACCCTAAGAGTTATCCTATAAGTAAAGCTGTCCAGATGAGTTGTACTATTCCTGTCTTTTTTACTCCTGTAAGAGTGCTATCTAACAATTACATCTCATATGTTGTAGATGGTGGATTAATCAGTACTTTTCCAATATGGGTTTTTGAAAAGACGGGAAAACCAACGAGACCTACAATTGGAATTAAAATAAAAGATCCAGAAAGTTATACTAAAAAAGGCAAAACAAACTTACTTGCTTATGCCCATGATTTAGTTACTGCTGCTTTAAATAAGGATGAGTTAACTTATGTGAGTAGTAAAGACCTAGTTCGTATTATTACCATTGATAATCCCGACAATTTAAAATCCACTGATTTTCGATTGTCAAGAGCCCAAATTGAAAACTTATATCATAGTGGGTATCAGGTTACAAAACAATATTTGGGTGACTTTAGGTTAGAAGAATATATTAAGCGGTACATGATGTAATAATCATTAAAAGATTTCAAGAAAATATTGTCTTATAGATATCTACTTGATATAATAGACATAGAGTTATTGGATGGGAGGTTTTGGTATGAAATTTTCAATGAAAAAACTATTTGTATTACTATTCCTTTTTATTGGCTTTGCGTTAATCGGTTCTATCAGTGCAAATGCGAAAGCTAAAGAAAATGGCTTAAGCTACGAAGAAGCACAAAAAATTGCTGAACAAGCTAATCTCGATATCGAAATAGAAATCCAAAAAGCAATTCAAAAAGAACTCCAATTACGCAACCATCCTCAATATGAAAGAAAACTTGATCAAATTATCGATAACCTATTAACTAAGACTGAAAAGATTACCGAAAAAGCTGTAGAAAAACTAGAAAAATATGGCTATGAAGTAGAAGTATATTATATTGAGGTTGTGATTGGAGACAAAGTAGTATATGTCGACCCAATTCGGGTACATCGGTGGTAAGAAAAAATGACTTATGTGCAAACATAAGTCATTTTTATCTTTCTAATCGTTATTACTTGTCTAACGGGGTAAATTCTAGTATAATAATCATATCTAGTTGCAAATGATTTATAAGGATTGATATAATGAAACAGACTGGACTCATTATTCAAAATGGTACTGATTACCTAGATAAAGTAACACTTAAAACGAGTGAATTACGGCTATTGGCTTCTGGTGATGGTATTGAAATCATGACTCATGATTTGGAAAATGGTATTACCTTTGATATTTATCCCGATGAAGCAAATCCTACCTTAATGGAATTCTTTTATATCCTTGATGGTGAAATTGAATACCTAACAAAAGATAGTAATGAGTTCATAAAACTTACTAAAGGGGATTATTTTTATACAAAAGAATTAACTGAGCCCTGTGTGTTTCGAACCCTTTCTAAAACTAAACTCTTATACATATCATCACAACCCATCTTTCACTATATTGGAGAAGCTTACGCTAAATTACACTTAATTAATGAAGAAATTACACGAAAAGATCCTTATACAAAAGGTCATTCAGAACGAGTACAAGATTTAGCAGTTAAGATTGGTGTGGAAATGAGTTTAAGCCGAGATCGGATTGCGAAGTTAGCGATAGCGGCACTTTTTCATGATTTAGGTAAAATATTTATTTCCGATGAAATATTAGGTAAACCACATAAACTTACAAGTGATGAATACGAACTAGTTAAACATCATCCCATCGAAAGTGCTAAATATGTCAATGCGATAAAGTACATTGATGTTGGCGATATTGTTCTTCAACACCATGAACGCTTAGATGGTTCGGGATATCCCTTTGGATTAAAAGGGGATGATATCTGTATTGAAGCTCGTATCATAGCAGTAGCTGATACTTTTGATGCGATGACTAGTGATCGTGCTTATCGAAACAGATTGACTACAGAACAAGCAATTCAAGAAATTGTGAGTTTAGCAGGTAAGTTATACGATAAAGATGTTGTAGATGCATTTCTCAAGGTGATTAATAAGGAATGACTTTCTTGATAGAAAGTCATTTTTCATCATGATACATAGAATTTAGTAATTGTCAGAAAATAATGGTAATAGTTCAAATACTGGAGGGGATTATATGCTCGATGTAGCACTCTTAGGTTGTGGTGGCAGCATCCCCGTTAGCCATCGCTTTTTATCCGCAGTCTTAATCCGCTATAAAGGTAAGATGTGTTTAATTGATACTGGTGAATATGTCCAAGTCGCCTTAAAGGAACTCGGTTGGGGTTTAAAGAATATTGATTATATATTATTAACTCACTATCATGGTGACCACTTATTTGGTTTGCCTGGATTACTCCAAACAATTTCTAATAGCGAAAGAACAGAACCACTTACAATTGTTGGTCCTAAAGGATTAGATAAAGTTAGTAATGCGATCAAACTATTGGTCCCTTATTTACCATATGAATTAGTATATCTTGAACATCCTGACAATATTCAGTTTCTTGATATGGAAATTAACACATTACCTTTACAGCACACCATACCTTGTTTAGGATATTCCTTTACTATTAAAAGGCAACGACGCTTTGATGTTAATAAGGCAATTAATAATAATGTCCCAAAAGAACATTGGAGTAAACTTCAAAAAGGAAATACAGTAATAGTAGGTGATGTAACCTATACACCAGAAATGGTTTTAGGTGAAGAACGGCGTGGTCTTAAATTCAGTTACATTACTGATACAAGACCTATCCCAGAAATCCCCTCTTTTATTCAAACTAGT
Source organism: Bacilli bacterium (assembly GCA_012516175.1). Lineage (GTDB taxonomy): Bacteria > Bacillota_I > Bacilli_A > Haloplasmatales > Haloplasmataceae > JAAZCR01. The sequence continues at coordinate 28,863 of JAAYWZ010000002.1, read as the reverse complement.
AATCTTTTTGTTTGCGAGGGTATGTATGGTAGTGATGATGATAAAGAAAAGGCAGAGAATAACTATCATATGACTTTTAGAGAGGCAGCTACCCTTGCCAAGTTGGGTAATGTTGATGAGTTAATTCTTACGCATTTTAGTCCAAAACTTGAAAAACCAGAAAACTATCTTCTAAACGCTCAAGAAGTTTTTCCTAATAAGAACTTAGGTCGAAATCTCTTAGTGCGATCGCTAAAATTTCCTGATTAAATGGAGGTTGGGATGATGCGTTTAATCGATTTATCTTATCCTCTAGCTAATGATTCACCAGTATATCCTAGTGATCCACCACTTATTATCAAGCATGAGAAAGAATATGATCGAGATGGTTATAACCTCTTTACCATCACTACAACTATGCATGTTGGTACTCACCTTGATGCACCAATTCACCTAACAGAATCTCAGAAAACGATTGATGAATATCCGATTGATTGTTTCTTTGGTAGAGGTATACTAATAAATGCATATGGAGAAAAAGTGATAGATTATCAAAAATCATATGAGAATATGATAAAATCACAGGATTGCATTCTAATCTATACCGGACATGGGGAGCATTACCCTAGTACTAAATACTTCAATGACCATCCAATCATCACAAATGAAATGGCACAATTCTTAGTTGAACAAAAAGTAAAGTTAGTAGGAATCGACTTTCCTTCCCCTGATTATGAACCATATGATGTGCATAAGATCTTATTGAGTAACGACATTTTCCTCTTAGAAAATGTTTGTAACTTAGAAAATCTATTAGGTATCTTTCGCTTTAAACTTATGTGTTTTCCCTTAAAAGTAAAAGCTGAAGCTTCATTAGTTAGGGCGGTAGCCCTATTAGAAGATTAAAAAAACTGTTCGTAAATTGAACAGTTTTTTAGTTTTGCGGTACTTTTTTAATTGATTTGAGATCAACTTCTTTTTCATCAATAACAATGTAATAATCTTTATTGATGGTATACTCAGCGATATTAGTACAATGGTCCGCAATTCTCTCAATATTTGATAGTAACTCGACAAACATAATACCTGTTTCTGAGGTACATATACCTTCATTAACTCTAATTGTATGGCGTTTACGGGATTTCCGCACTAGTTGGTCAACATGTTCTTCAAGTTCTATCACTTGATTAGCGATGATAATATCATTGGTTTCAATGATGCGGATACCACTTTCAACCATCTTGAGCACAATGTCAAAGAGTTCATTTAAATCATTAAGGGCTTCTTCACTAAAGACACCTTTATTCTCATGTATATATTCTAAAACTTCTAAGAGATTCTCACAATGGTCACCGATTCTTTCTAGGTCTCTAATGGTGTCGAAGTACTTTGATAAATCATATGAATGGAAATCATCTACAGATGAAGTGATTTTAACTAAATATTCATGGATTTTTCGATCTAGGGTATTGATGATAGTTTCATAGAAAAGACCTTCATCTAGTGTCTTTTGCGTTGGTTCTTGATAATAATTGATAGTTGATATGAGAATCTTTTTAACTACATGTGCCATATGGACAATCGCATTTTTGGAACTCTCTAAGGCAAGTACAGGTGAGTTCTTGATTAAATCTTCATTGAACATATCATCGGAATACTCTTCTTCCATTTCATCTTGGCCAGGAATGGTTTTCTTAAGGAACCAGATGATTTGCTTAACAAACCAAACTAGTATTAGGGCATTAGTGATATTGAAAATGGCATGTGTATAAGCAATCGCAAGCTTATCCGAGGCATTGGTTAAGTCTTGTAGATACATGATTAAATTAGTAAATGGTACTAAGAAAATCATAAAAAGAATGGAACCGAAGATATTAAAAAGTACATGGAATAAACTAGCACGTTTCGCAGCGATTGAACCGCCTAAAGCAGCGATTATAGCAGTTATAGTTGTACCGATATTATTACCGAAGATAATAGGAATCGCCCCTTTAAGTGATAATTCTCCTGTATCAACAATACTTTGAACAATACCAGTAGTAGCACTTGATGATTGGACAATAGCTGTTACTACTGAACCTGTCATGAGACCTAATAGAGGATAATCTTTAAAGCGAAGGAGAATATCACGTACTGTTTGGCTATTTTTAATGACTTCTTTTAATCCATTGCCCATGAGGTCTAGACCATAAAACAATAATCCAAAACCTAAGATAACATGTCCGATGACTTTTACTTTTTTATGCCGGATGAAGAAGATGAGAATGGCACCGATACCAACAAAGATGAGAGAATAATCACTAATCGCTGGAAAACTAAAGAGAAAAGCGGTAACGGTAGTACCAATATTGGCTCCCATAATAATTCCAATCGCTTGCGGCATGGTCATGAGCCCAGCTCTGATTAAGCTAATGGATAAAGCAGTAGTAGCAGAAGAGGACTGAATGATGGCAGTCACAATCATACCCACTATTATTCCTACGAAGATATTATTAGTCAGTTTCTCAACTATCCGTTTCATCTTATCCCCAGCAAGTGTTTGTAAGCCATCTCCCATTAGATTTATCCCATAAAGGAAGATGCCTAAGCCCCCAATTAAGCCAAGTAGCACTGTTACCAGGTCATTCATGTTAAATACCTCCAGTAAAATTTTTCCACCCCAGATTATCACACCTTTTATAGTTTTTGAATATACTTAACAAAAACTTAACCAAATTAACGATTTACTAATATTTTTCCTCACTAATAACCAAATATTAATAAAAAGAAATAGGATGTGTAATCATCCTATTCTAAGTAGGTTGTGATAAAGTCTAACGCATTTTTATGGGTAAGATTATTAATTAAAGAATCATCATAGTTTCTTGCTTTTAGCTCATGAATTATTTTCTCTGTTTCACTCGCATTATGAAAATCAATAAGATTTTCAATATCCATGTAATCCATAAAGTCAAAACCAAAAGCGATACTATCAATTAAACCTTGATTAACAAGGTAATCAAGATGATTTATCATACCTTTGATTGTAGGATTTTCAGGATTCACAAATGACTTTACAGCAGTGATACCAATCAATCCACCATTTTGTGAGATTTCTTTTATATAGGTAAAAGGTAAATTACGTGGATGAGCACATAACTCATAGACATTCGAGTGACTAGCAATCACTCTCTTTGTTACTTTTAAGATATCATTAACCGTTTGTAGATTCGCATGACTAATATCAATAATCATCTTATTTCTTATCATGAAACGTATTACTTCTTTACCTAACTCACTCAGTCCGCGATTAATATCCCCTTTGACTCCTGTCGCAAACTGGTTTTCTTCATTCCAAGTGAGCATGGCATGACGAAAACCTAATTTGTATAAAGCTTCTAAGTATTCGATGTCTTTTACAGGTGCTAGACCTTCCAAACCTAAGATGACATTTATTTTATTTAAATCAATGTCATCTTGTTTTTTTATTATTTTAATATCATCTGTAACTTCTTCTAACTCTTCCAAGATTAATTCTATTGCTTTCGCAAACGAACATAACTCATTACTAATATCTGTGTAATAGCACCAAATTCCTCCGATAAAGTTACCTTTTTCTAATTGTGGTAGGTGATAATCCTTAATAATGTGTTTCTTACCCATTAGACGTTTTTGAACGATATCGTAAGGGATATCGGAATGTAAATCAAAAAACATTTATTAACCTCCTCATCTTAAATTGCCTAAGCATATTAGTCATGATATAATCTATAGTTAAAGAAAAGAGGGATAATATGACGATTACCGTCGATTTTGACTTAATTATTATCGCCATATTCGTCACAATCTTTATCACTGGTTTTATTCGCGGTGGAGGTATTGAGTTCTTACGGGTCGCAAAAATCATTATACCCTTTCTGGTACTTTATTTTTATGGCGATAAGATAACTAATCTTTTATTTTCGAATCAGAGAATTGTTGAATTTGTTTATGATATATTGCCAAATGTTCCTTATCGTAATACCATAGCGTCATTATCGACGAAGATTCTCTTATACATCGTTGTCTATCTCTTCCTCGCAATCCTTTTATGGCGTTTAGGTAAATATGTACTTGATGAGCGAATTGAGTATTATTTTGGTCGTTATAACTCAATTTTAGGAGGAATATTCGCACTCATCCGTACTTATATTATTGTTTCGATCATTATTATCCCTTTTTATGCACTCAACTTCACAAATCAACATGATCCCCTTACAAAATTTATCATCAATCATCCACCTCGCTTTTCACGGATGGGGATTCTTCTTGATAAAGCTCGACCAACAATTGATAAACTTAATGATGTTACTTCTTCACTTAAAATTATGGATATTAAGAGTTTTGAAAAATATACGCACTTAGTATATGATGTCAAGAGTTTTGTGACAGAAACTGAAGATGAAGCATATGATTTATATACATATTTATCAGCGGAAGACATCATAACTGATAAATATAATAAGAGAGAATTCCTTACTTATTATCTATATAATACTAATATATTTCAAGATCTTAATTTAAATGATAAAGAAATGAGTAATCTAAATAAATCATTAATAGATAAAATTAATAGATATCGGCAAGTTTTTGTTTGGGCATATGAAAAACAGGTCTTAGAGATGGAGACAAAAGAAGAAGTGATTGAAAGTTTTATCCAGAACTATAATGAAATCGCCGCAAGTACTGATGATGAACTAACGATTGAGATGTTAACGAAACTTAAGTTTAATGTTAAACTATACCTTGTATTAAAAGAGTGGTTAAGTGACTCATTTCAAATTGATATTACTTCAACTACAGATTTATTAAATGATGATAATTTAGAAAACATCTTAGATCATTATCCCCTATATGAAGATGATTTGTTAGAACTGATTAAACTGGAGTTTGACCAAAAGGAACAAGAAATTATCCTTAGTCAATTAGACAAGCTAAAAAACTTTCAAACCTTGTATCAAAACAGATATAAACCCCAAATCATGATCTACGAACAACTGATGGATGATGTTTCATTTAAATATAAACTCACTTTTGCGATTCTCAAGGATACTAAATTTAACCATTTAGTCGACCGGGAAATTCAAAGTGAAAGTATTATGTATCTGTTCTTCCTTGATAGTTTAGATTTTCTGAACCGCTTTACTAAGAATAATCAAGTTTATTATGAAACGGCACAAATCTATGTCGCCCTCTTCCTCATCGATATCGATCAAGAATTAAACATCGACCCAATGACTGCAGAGAAAGTTATTCGTCAACTTTCACATTTTAGTCAAAATGAAGATTTATATAATCGAACTAAAAAAAGTATAAATGAAATTATTAGGACCTTACTTATTAAGCGAGAAGGGCAAACATATCTTGATTATTTAATTGAGCATGAATTTTGCGAAGCTACCATTATCGATGAGTTACTAGCTTCACCAATTGTTAAAGAAACCTTATCTTATGAGAATTACAAGTTACTAGAGAATATGAAGAAGAATTGAGTGGTAGAGATGAAGTTCTCTTTCTTTTCCATCTTTCGGATAAGGAAACATATCCAAAAAAAAATCCAAGAAAAGAAAGCTAATCAAGATTATCGTATTTTATCTGATAACACAGCAGTTTTAAACTCCTATCATCATATAAAATATGATATGAATCCCTTTATGGATGTTAATCATCATGAAAAAAAATATATTGAAGATATTATTATCACCTATGAAGGTTATTTTGATCAGCCTTATCCAGTACACTATATCGTACGTTATCCTTATATCAAGGTGAAGAAACGTAAAGAAATCGTCGATGAGATAATTAAACGCTGGGAAATTGACTATTACAAGATGATTGATGAAAGATTAAAGAAGATTTTTGAACAAGCTTCTTTTAATCCTGTAAAGAATGTAAAAAGAATAAAAAACCGCACCATTAATGGTTATATCATTGGTGCGGTCATTATGCTAGTTTTACTTAAGCAATATTCTTTTCTTCAAATGATACCAGTTATAGGTAGCTTCTTTGCGATGGTTAACAAATTATTAATCTATCAGCGCTATTATAATATTTTATCGATATTAGTATATTTATCTATAATAATTTCCATGTATCTAATCATTGTCAAAGTCTATTTTGATAAGGTCCTCCAATATGGCTTAACGGCGAGAGGATTTCTCATCAAAGAGAAGGAACGGATGTTAAAGAAGTTTAGCCCTAATGTAAAGAAGATTAAGAAGCATTTATATAAGTTAGCTAAAAATTACCATGTTGACCGGAAATATGAAATCAGTCAGCTTTATGATTCAAAAACGGTTATCAAACGAATTGAGCGGTTTGGTCGTGCGGTAATATATCGAGTAGGAATTTTCATTTCCTATTATCGGACCATTCTTCTTATTAGTAAAATCTTTTTCTTCGTATACTTAGGATTAATAATCTACTTAATAGTTGCCTTATTTAGAGTAAATAGTTTGATGTTCTGGTAGAATTAGTTCCATAGAGGATTTAAAGTAATGGTTTTTGAACTTTTGAGGAAGTTCTTATAGCGGGAATAGTCCGCATTTAGAGAAAAGGCATTGAAGGAGAAGTAGGTTTCTACAGGCATGGGTATTCGAAGTTCTTCAAGATATTCACCCTGGTACAAGATGATTTCTTCGCTACCAATTAAACCCTTGATTTCATAATGAATGTTACCAAAATTACTATATAAACCATTCTGATAACCGTTGTAAGTTTCGTATCCACGAATGATACTTAACTCTCCTTCAGTAAGAATTCTTACTTTTTTATCTTCAAGTAAGTTATTAATTTCTGTTTTCTTTAATTCGTCAAGTAATAAAATATGATTACTTAGCTGTTTTGGATTTTGAAGTGGGCAGAGGTTTAAGATTTTACTATCAGAGGCACAATACTCTGCATAAGTTGTCGCAATGCGACTTGATTTTAAGTAGGTGAGTTCACCGGTTTGGTTGAACTCATTTTGTGTTTTAGCTTTATAGTTATCATAAAATCTCTCAATTTGATGGACTTTTTCACTTAATCGAAAATCTTCTTGGGAATAATCGAGCGGATGTTTATCCCATCTAAATACCAAAGTTCCCTCATCAAAATCATAATAAGCGTAGAAATTCTTTGGAACATCTAATGGTTTAAAATAATTTGAGACGGTTTTTGGTTCATATCCATTGATAAAGAGTTCTTTCTTTCGATAAGTTAGAGGCGTGTATTCACTTGGTAAGCCTAATGGATATGTGTTTGCCTCAATTTCAACTTCGATGATATTATCAGGGCGATAAAAATCCGTGCTTTCATTAGGATCTTGGTGAATTCCTTCCATAATCTTTCGAAACATCACCAGTGATTGTTTTGCATCTTGAGGAGTTAAAAAGGTATTTTCACCAATTTTTGGAAATCCTAACCATACAGCGGTAGTATATTTCGTAGTATAGCCTATAAACCAAGAGTCACGGACGCTATTATGTGGATAATTATATTTGGTGTTAATCTCATCTGTAAAGTTTGTTTGCCCAGTTTTTCCCGCTATGATGAGATTCGTGACATTGGCAGTAACGGCTGTACCATTTATCATATTATCATGTAACATGTGACTCATGAGATAAGCGGTATCTTCACGCATCGCTTGAACTGGTTTTGGAGTAGGAGTAATCACTTTTCCATCTTTAATGATTTCTTTTATCGTTGTGGGCTCATTATAGATACCACGATTACCAAAAGGTGCATAACTAGCAGCCATTTCAAGAACCGTGAAACCATATTTAAAACCACCTATTGCATGGGCTTCTGTCCGTGGTTCTTTAATATTTAACCCTAGACGCGATGCAAACTCATATGCTTTTTCCATCCCAACTTCGCGAAATGCCTTGATGGCAGTGACATTTCTACTATCGATAATACTATCCCGCATGGATAGGATACCTTTATACTTATGGTCATAATTTTCTACAGCCACAAAGCGGCTACCAGCTGTACTGTAGTAGATTTTTTCATCGATAAACGGTTGGGCTGGCGAGTAATATAAGTACTCAATGGCAGGACCATAATCAAGGACGGGTTTAATGGTTGAACCTGGTTGTAAACGTGCATCAGTTGCTAAATTAAAAGAGAGGATATCTTGATAACCTCTCCCCCCACCGATACCTTTAATATAGCCAGTTTGCGTTTCTAGTACCACGATTCCCGTTTGTGTATTTGGCTTTGGATGTAAAGTAGCATCGTTTTCTGTTTGATAAATAGTTTTTTGAATATTAAGATCGAGATGTGTTTTAATTTGGATATAATCAGTTAAAGGATCTAGTTGGTATTTACTCCTAAGTTCATATATCACATAGTCAAGATAGGCAGTTATTTCTTTATCATAACTATCTAACAGAGGTTCTAAAACTAACTCATTTAAAGAACGATTAGTACCTTGATCTAACTCATTTTTGGTAATATACCCATTACTGTACATAGCTTCTAAGACGAGGATTTGTCTTGCTTTCGTATCTTCAGGATTAGTGTAGGGATTATAGCGATTTGGACTTTGCAGAATGCCAGCAAGGAGACTAGCTTCTTCATAATTTAAATCCTTTGCCGATTTATGAAAGTAATATTGACTCGCTTTTTCTACACCATAAACCCTACCACCAAAGAGAACTCGATTTAAATATGCTTCTATAATTTCTTCTTTAGTTAAGCGGTTTTCCAATTCAATACTTAAAAATACTTCACGGAGTTTCCGTTCAATCGTTTTTTCATGGGTCAAATAGGATAGTTTAACTAATTGTTGGGTTATCGTGCTTGCCCCTTCTTTATAACTTTTCGCTTTCAGATTTTCAATAACAGAAGAAATGATGCGTGGTGTATCAAAACCATGATGTTGGAAAAATCTGGAATATTCAATTGCGACAAGGGCTTCAATCATGTTTGGAGAAATATCTTCGTATTTCACTATAGTACGTTTTTCCGTGCCTAGTTCAGCGATTAAGTTATCATTTTGATCATAGACTTTGGTTGGTTCAGGAACATATATCTTTTTAATATCAAAATTTTCCGCATCTTGGATATAGGCATAGATTCTTAAATAAAGGTAACCATAAATAGTAAGACCAAAGGCAATTATTAGTAACGCAAATGACTTTAGTAAGACTGATATAAATTTATTCATTAAAATACACCTGATCGACTACACTTAAATAGTCGAGGGTATAAATACATTTACTTGTTATTTCATGTCCTTTTTCCATAAAAAACTGTAGGCTTAATGATTTCTTTCCATCTTTTAAATACTCTTCATAACATTTTACAGCAAGTTTTCCATCAAGCAAATAGGTTTTATCTAACTTCGTAAAACGGATGATGATGAAGGCGATACCTCCTAAGTCAATAACTTGCTTAATATGAATTATTTGGTGTTCATGGATATTGCGTAAGGGAAAAGCCGTACGACTAGATGTTTCTTTCGCTTCAAAGTCGATATATTTGCCGCGATAAATTCCATTATAGTCAGTTGTAGAAGGTGCTTGATAATAAGCTTCGCGAATCACTGCTTTATTACGGCTAGGATAATCTACTTTCACGATTTGGACGGGAGTTGGTTTTTTATAGATTAACGCGATGTTATGGGCTTTGTAATATTTATTGGATTCATTCAGTTCATTTTCTAGGGTCATACCCCGATGAGCATAATTCACTGTATTTTCTTGCTTCTTTTTGATTGGGTAATTAATTACCATAATGATCACCACCACTTCTATCTTAACAAATTTTTATGGAAAAAGGAAAACTTTTTTGATTTTAAGTCATTTGCGCATTTACATTAATATTTTTTCCTTATTTGCTTAAAAAAATAGTGTTGGATGATATTGTCTTTTTAGTTTGGTTGACTTAATCAGGTTATCAGGTATAATATATGTGTGTGGTATTCGGGTAATCGCGTCAAGACCATTGGGTTTTGATGAGGAAAGTCCATGCTCGCACAAGCTGCGATGCTTGTAGTGTTCGTGCCTGACGAAGACATAAGTCAGGGCAGGTTAGCCTGACGGCTGGGAAAACACCTAAACCCATATTGGGCATGGTGTGAGTACCTATAAAAGTGCCACAGAGACGAGCCTAGCGGGAAACTGCTAGGGTGGAACGTTGGTAAACCCCACGAGCGAGAAACCCAAATTTTGGTAGGGGAACTCTGATCCCTGGAAATGAACAGGGATTGGGGACAGAGTAAATCTCTGTAGACAAATGATTACCACCTGAGTACGAGGAGGCATCCGCTAGGAGTACGAAGGTACAGAACATGGCTTACAGAATACTGCACACGCACCTAAACTGACTCTTACTATTTGTAAGAGTTTTTTTTATTAATAAGATATTATATAATAATAAAAGCAATATTGTTTAAGGTGGTATTATGCGTTTAGGTAGAGATTTTTATACTACTACTGCTTATACTTTAGCACAAAACCTACTAGGAAAAGTACTGTGCATTATTAGGAATGGAAAACTAGAAAGATATCGCATCATCGAAACAGAAGCTTACGGGGGAAGTGTTGATAAAGCTAGTCATGCATATAATTACTTGCGCACAAATAGAAATGATGCGATGTATTTAATTGGTGGTCATTTATATGTGTATTTCATATATGGTATGTATTATATGTTAAATATAAGTGCCAGTGTTGAAGAGAATCCTGAAGCTGTCTTGATTCGAGCTCTAGAACCATTACAGGATATTCCACCCAGATCAGAAACAAATGGACCGGGAAAACTTTGTCGTAAATTAGGGATTGACCGAAGCTTTAATAAACTTGATTTAGTTACTAGTGATGTTATGTACATTGAAGATGATGGTTATCAGGTTAAAGATATTGTACAGACGAAACGCATTAATATCGATTATGCTGAAGAGGATAAAGATCGGTTATGGCGTTTTTATATCAAAGATAACCCTCATGTATCGCGTAAATAAAATAATTTAGCATATTTATATAAGTCGATTTATGTTATAATGGGATAAGAAATAATTAGAAAGTGAGTGATGTATCTTGAACCTACCTAATAAATTAACATTATTTCGGATTGTACTTATACCACTTTTCGTAATTGTCTTCTACTTACCAATTAAAACTACCATTAGTGTGCTAGATTTAAGCATGCCATTAGTTAATTTGATTGGTACAGGAATCTTCGCGATAGCAGCTTATACTGACCATTTAGATGGAAAAATTGCCCGTAAATATAATCTTGTCACTACATTTGGGAAGTTCATGGATCCCTTGGCTGATAAGTTACTTGTAACATCAGCCTTACTGTTGGCGATTGAATTAAGTCTCATGCCAGCCTTTGTGCCAATTCTCATCATTTCCCGTGAATTTATGGTTACTGGGATTAGATTATTAGCTGTTACGGATGGAAAAGTAATTGCGGCTAGTTACTTAGGAAAAGCTAAGACAACTACCCAAATAATCCTAATTATCGTGATGTTCCTTTTTAACTTACAAGCTGAAAATACTTATATGTTCTTTACGCACTTTGATGTATACCACTTAATCGTTGACATTTTGATGGTGCTTGCGACAATTCTAACAATTGTCTCAGGTTTAGATTACTTACTTAAGAACAAACATATTGTCTTTCAAACCAAGTAGCAAAAGCGAACAAATGTTTATATTATTTATTGCTTAATATGGTAAATTAGGGTAAAATATACATTAATAACGTATAAATAGATGACGTTATAATGAAAAAAGGAGGAAAGATATGTCTAATAATAATCGGCAAGCAGCCCTAGATATGGCCCTAAAGCAAATTGAAAAGCAGTTTGGTAAGGGCGCCATCATGAAACTAGGAGCTGATGTAACCCCAACACTGGATGTTGGTAGTTCCGGTTCGATTGCGCTTGACGCAGCATTAGGTGTTGGTGGGTACCCCCGTGGTCGAATTATCGAAATTTATGGACCAGAAAGTTCAGGTAAAACTACCTTTGCCTTACATGCGATTGCCGAAGTGCAGAAACTTGGTGGTAACGCTGCCTTCATCGATGCAGAGCACTCATTAGACCCACAATACGCGAAAAAAGTTGGTGTCGATATCGAAAACCTCTTATTATCACAACCAGATACAGGAGAACAAGCTTTAGAAATCGCTGAAGCTTTAGTCAGAAGCAATGCGATTGATATCGTCGTCATCGATAGTGTCGCAGCTTTAGTACCTGAAGCAGAAATTGAAGGAGAAATGGGTGATAGTCATGTTGGTTTACAAGCACGTTTAATGAGTCAAGCGATGCGTAAATTGGCAGGGGCTATTAACAAATCCAAATGTATCGCCATTTTCATTAACCAAATTCGCGAAAAAGTTGGCATTATGTTTGGTAATCCCGAAACGACACCGGGCGGACGTGCTTTAAAATTCGTGTGTCAGGAAGTTCTAGTGTAATTTAGAACGCGTTCAGTATACTATTGTCACGGAAGTGACTAACCTGTCTAGGGGTTACTGTCATCAGCCTTACCTCTTACCGAAAGGGATGGGGGACAAACACATGGCTGAAAAGTCATAACCTACCTAAGCCATTATAGGTACAGGTGAATGGCGAGACAGAATCTTCTGCATGGTTAACGCTAAACTGCGTGAATCCCAGATGGAGTGCTCATAAAGCGGGTGTTACCTTACGAATGGCTATCATGGTAACAGGAGTAATCCCAGCCGTTTAGAATTTACGAGCTGGACCTAGGCATTACTCCCACAACCTCGGTTAGAGGTAAACATCGAACGGGAAACCTAAACAGAAGAGCATTATAGTATATTGGATAACCTGAGATTACCTAAGTAAAACCATCAGGTTTTATATGGTAACGGAGTCTCCATAGTAGCGATTGGACTTTATAGGAAAATATAAAGGAGCGAAGGGAGACAGATTGCGCAAATTAAAGAGAGGATATGGTGTGAGACCATGCGAAATCCTGAACAAGTACTCGAATTATTACGTTTAAATTCTGAAAAGCCAAATTATCAACACACAAGATTATGTCGCTTACTGTATAATCCGCAAATTTATCAAGAGTATCTAGACCTTAAACAAATTGAACTTGAAACTGTCATCAATAGTCTTAAAGATGAGTCTTATCAACCACAATTATTTAACCCAGAAAAAGATAATCTAATTGATAAAGCTATAGTGACAAACATTCGTAAAATCTTAGAAGCAATTTATGCTAAAGAACTAAAATATCGTTTCAAACATCATGATGAAGCTTTGAAGGTTATTAAAGAAGACTTCAAAGAGGTTAAATGGTGGATTGTAGGAGATATAAGTCTAGACTATGATAAGCACATATTAATTAATAAACTAAAAGAAAAGATTACAGATGAGAAATTTATTCGTCTCATCAATAAATTCATTAAGGTAGGATACTTAAAAAATTACCATTATTTTCACGATTATAACAATACTCCTAATGGAGGAGTACTTAGTGAAATTGGTCTTGAAATAGCACTGATTGATTTTGATACATACTTAGCTAGTCAAACTAGCTACGTACGCTATAAGAATAAATTTGCGGTAGGCTTGGTGGCACATAAAGAGTTAGTTCTCGCTTTAGCGGAAAAGTTACCAAAGATGTTCCCTTGCACACTACAAGTGACCCATTATCAAGACAAGGTTCGCTTTTTAGGTTATCAAATCATTGAAAACACGAAGTTTTCTTTACCTAAAGAGATTGTCACTAAATTCCTAAGCGAAAATAGTTTCGCGAAGAATGGTAAGGCAATTCATCGAACACAGAACTTTAATAATAATGATTATGAGATTATAACAACATATAATAGGATATTTAATCGCTTTTATCAGTATTATAAGTACTGTTTTGATGTGAAAAGCAAGTTAAATTTTGCCCATCATCTATTTACTCAAAGTTTTCTGAAAACTTTGGCTGGTAAGTACCGCACTAAAGTGGCTAAGTTAATCAATGTGCGAACCGATACAGGTGAAAAGAAGTATTTTCGCTTGGGAGTTTGGGGTGTTAATTGGGTGAATAACACAGGTGAACGCATCTTTATAGAACTTTTTCCCAAGAAAAAGATAGTTAATAGAAGAATTTAAACGTAGATTACTGCGCAATTGGAAAGCCGTATGATTGGAAACTTTCATGTACGGTTTGGTGGCGAATATTTGAAAACCTGAATAGGCGTCAAATATTTAGCCAACTATGCGACTATTCGTTTAGAAGTCCGTCGTGGTGAGCAACTAAAACTTGGTAATGATATCGTCGGTAATAATACGAAGTTAAAGGTTGTAAAGAATAAGGTTGCCCCTCCATTTAGAACTGCTGAAGTTGACATTATGTATGGCGAAGGCATTTCTAAAGAAGGTGAAATTTTAGACCTTGGTGTTCAACTTGACATCATTGACAAGAGTGGTGCTTGGTACGCTTATAATAACGAAAAGATTGGTCAAGGAAGAGAAAATGCCAAGCAATTCTTGCGTGATCATCCACTAATCGCACAAGAAATAGAAACGAAGATTAGGGAAACTTTACAACAAAAGAATATCTTTAAAGCTAGTGACGAAGCTGGCTATGAGGGTGAATAATTAAAGTGACGGTTAAACACTGTTTAATCGTCCTTTTCTTTTATTAATGATACCGCAAATTTTTTTTTCTTGACTTGATATTAAAAAGACTGTAAGATAGTACTTAGAATACATTTTGTCCAACTCTTGCTTAGCTTGCAAATATTACGGAGGTGTACTAATTGCTTGAAATATCATTACTCGTTGCAATCATCTCTATTTTGTTAGTAGCAATAGTTGGAACGTTGATAGGATATTTGATTAGAAGCTATATTTACGAAAGTAAAATAGCTCGTTCAAAAGAAAAAGCTCAACAAATTATTGATGAGGCAATAAAAACTGCCGAAGCGAAAAAACGGCAGGCTTTAATTGAAATTAAAGAAGAACAACATCGAATTAAGTCAGAAACTGAACGTGAATTAAAAGAACGTAAAACCATGATCTTAGAATTAGAAGCACGTGTAACCGCTCGGGAAGAAAGCTTAGACGAACGGCAAAAGCAAATTACACGTCGCGAAGAACATTTATCTCTTAAAGAAGAGAAAATTGAAGCGAAGATTAATGAATTAAGAGAAAAAGAAGAAGAAATTGATCAAAAATTACAAGAACAAGAACGTATTCTACAGGATCTCTCAGGTTTAACCAAAGATCAAGCCAAAGACATCCTGTTACAAAAGGTGCAAGAAGAAATTTCGGTGGAAATTGCACAATTTATTAAAGAAGAAGAAGAAAAAGCTAAGTTTGAAGCCGATAAAAAAGCACGCGAATACATCACCCTTGCTATTCAGAAATATGCTGCAGAAATGGCAAGTGAGCGGACTGTATCCGTAGTTAGTTTACCAGATGATGATATGAAAGGACGGATTATTGGACGTGAAGGACGTAACATCCGGACACTGGAAACGCTTACAGGTGTTGATTTAATAATCGATGATACACCTGAAGCAGTCGTCTTATCTTGTTTCGATCCAATAAGACGGGAGGTTGCTAGACTTGCATTGGAAACACTCGTGCAAGACGGACGCATCCACCCAGCCCGGATTGAAGAAGTAGTCGATAAAGCGCGTCGTGATGTCGAGGAAAAAATCCGTGACATGGGCGAAGAAGCGATTTTCGAAACAGGTATAGGAAAACTACATCCAGATTTGGTAAAACTACTAGGTCGCTTGAATTATCGTACGAGTTATGGGCAAAATGTATTAAGACATTCTATTGAAACAGCATTTATCGCTGGAAAACTGGCAGCGGAAATTGGTGAAGATGAAATCTTGGCGCGCCGCGCAGGTTTATTACACGATATTGGTAAAGCAGTGGACCATGAAGTTGAAGGAAGCCATGTAGAAATTGGTCTCAAGATTGCCCAAAAGTATCGTGAACATCCTGTAGTTCTAGATGTGATTGCCTCACATCATGGAGATACAGAACCAAAATCCATTATCGCTGCGTTGGTGGCAGCTGCTGATGCCTTATCTGCTGCTCGTCCAGGAGCTAGAAGTGAATCACTAGAAAATTACGTAACCCGTTTAGAAAAATTAGAAGAAATCTCTAACTCCTTCGAAGGAGTCGAAAAATCTTACGCCATTCAAGCTGGACGTGAGGTACGGGTGTTAGTTAAACCCGAAAGTATTTCCGATTTAGAAATCCATCGCTTAGCACGTGATGTTAAGAAGAGAATTGAAGAACAGCTCAATTATCCTGGAACGATTAAAGTTACTGTAATTAGAGAAACCAGAGCTGTCGAAGTTGCTAAATAAAGTGGGGCTTCCCACTTTATTTTTATAAATTAGAAAGGTATTGATTTGATGAATGTACTATTTATAGGCGATATTTGTGGTTCATTAGGTAGAAATACAGTAAAAAACTATTTAACTGAACTAAAAGAAAAATATAAAGTTGCTTTTGTGATTGCCAATGGTGAGAATGCTGCCCATGGTAGAGGTATAACAGAAGTAATGTATAAGCAATTTCTTGAAGAAGGAATTAATGTTGTTACCATGGGTAACCATACATTTGACAATCATGATATTTTTAATTTTATTGATAATGCAAAAAATTTAATCAGACCAGCCAATATGGATAAATCAGTTCCAGGAAAAGGTTTCGATATCTTTACTATAAATGATATCAAGATAGCGGTTATAAATCTAATGGGGCGGTCTTTCATGCCCCCTGTTAATTGTCCTTTTCGTACCTTTGATGAAATCTATGATACTGTAAGAACCATCACCCCTATTATTATCGTTGATTTCCATGCTGAGGCAACTAGCGAAAAGATGGCTTTTGGTTATTATGCTGATGGGAAAGCCACAGCAGTAATTGGTACACACACGCATGTCCAAACTGCTGATAATCGGATCTTGCCGAATGGCACTGCATATATAACTGATGCTGGGATGACTGGTCCACTAAATGGTGTTATCGGTGTCGAGAAAGATAATGTCATAAATCGTTTTATTAATGGGTTGCCTAGTCGTTTTAATCCCGTCGAAGAAGGAGAGACCCAACTTAATGCGGTTCTCTTAAATATTGATCCTAAAACGGGAATTGCTGAAGGTATTGAGCGTATATATATTACGGAAAAGCCCCAAAAAGTGTAAAAAAGGCGAAATAATGTACAAATCTATATAGATTTTTGACATTTTCCTCTGTACAAATTAATAATTATGTGGTTAAATATTATAAAAGATAAGTAGAGGAAAAAAGTGCCAATATTATCATATTGAGCACGCACAGCGAATATACTTTCAGTGTAATAAAAATTATAGGAGGTATTAAAGTATGGAAGTATTAAAAGTTTCATCAAAATCCAATCCAAATTCTGTAGCCGGGGCTTTAGCGAATTGTTTTCGTGAACGTGGGGTTGTAGAAATTCAATCAATTGGTGCTGGTGCACTTAACCAAGCAGTAAAAGCAATCGCAATTGCCAGAGGTTATGTAGCACCAACTGGAAAAGATTTAATTTGCATTCCAGCATTCGCTGATGTCATTATCGACGGCGAAGAAAGAACAGCTATTAAGTTAATTGTCGAAGCACGCTAAGTATATTCAGGGGGAAAGGGACTAAAACTTTTTTAGTCTCTTTTTATTTGTTAATTGCGAAACTAAGATGAAAAGGAGTCAAAGATGGAAACTAAAGAACTAGTAAAAATTATTCATGATTTTGCGGAAGAACGCGACTGGATTAAGTATCATAATGGTAAAGATCTCGCTATCTCCATATGTCTTGAAGCTAGTGAGTTATTAGAAAACTTTCAATGGATCTCTAATGAAGAAGCTTATGCAAAGAATATGCAAAACATTAAAGAAGAACTTGCTGATGTATTAATTTATTGTATTAGGTTTGCTGATGAACATGGGTTTAACCTTGAAGAGATTATTTTAGAGAAACTTAAGAAAAATGCGATTAAGTACCCTGTAAATAAATAATATTAGAAATAGACTAACAATTAAATTGAAATATAAAATCCCTCCATCTTTATAAAAAGATCGAGGGGTTATTTTTATTAGGAAAAACTATTCTAATGCTAGTTTGAAAATATTAAAGACATCTTCCGTATTTAACTTCACAAAACTACCGATTGGACCATTGATGGTCGCTTTTTTCGCCATTTCTTCGAAGTGTTCACTACCAATATTAACGTCCTTTAATTTGGTTGGTAAACCAATTTCCTTATAGAAATTCTTTAAGCGTTTGATGCCTTCAAGAACAGTAGCTTCAAGATTGAAGAAATCTACATCAACATTAAAGATTCGATGGGCAAAACGAGCAAATCGATATATATCATGTTTATATACATATTCCATCCAATGTGGGAAGATAATCGCTAGTCCTGCACCATGCGCAATATCATAAATCGCACTTAACTCATGTTCAATTTTGTGGCTAGCCCAATCTTCAATTCTACCAGTTCCTAAAATACCATTATGCGCTAATGTACCTTCCCACATGAGATTAGCCCTTGCATCATAATTAGTTGGGTCTTTGAGAACCATTTTTACACATCTCATAATTGAACGAATAGTTGCTTCGCATAATTCATCAGTGAAATCAACTCCAGACTCATTAGTGAAGTAACGTTCAAAGACATGTGCAATCATATCACTTGCACCGCAAACAGTTTGGTAATCTGGTAAAGTATAAGTTAGTTCAGGGTTAAGAATCGCAAATTTAGGTCTAATTAAAACGGAATTAACACTCCATTTATACCAGCCATCTTCATTAGTAATAACTGTACCTGTACTAGCTTCACTACCAGCTGCAGGGATGGTTAGGACGACACCAACAGGTAGGGTTGACTCAATCGTGGCATTACCTGTAAAAAAGTCCCACACATCGCCTTCATAAACCGCACCAATACCTATCGCCTTAGCACTATCGATGACACTACCACCACCAACAGCCAGTATGAAATCAATATCATGTAGTTTACATAATTCAATACCAGTTCTAACTAAACTTAAACGGGGATTGGGTTGTACTCCACCAAGTTCTACATAATCTATTTGATTTTCTGCTAATGACTTTATAATACGATCGTATAATCCAGTTTTCTTAATGCTGCCACCACCATAGTGGAACAGTACTTTTTTACCACCAAAACTCTTAATTTCTTCACCGATAAGACTTTCTGTATCTTTCCCAAAGATAATTTTGGTGCTATTAACATAAGTAAAGTTTTTCATCGTGAAGTTCTCCTTTCAGTTACTCCAATATACATTATAAGGAAATTAGTTAAATTGTCAAAACTCTATATGTAAAAATCGACCATTATGGTCGATTTTTTAATATTACTATTCAATATTAATTATTTTCAGTGGTTTTTCTACTTTTTCTTTTTTCGGAGCGATAATCTTTAATAAACCATTTTGATAATTGGCAGTAATAAGTTCACTATTCACGTTAGGTAAGGAGAAACTCCGAGAAAAGGAACCAAATTTGCGTTCCTTGCGAATATACTTAGAAGTTTCTTCATTAACTTCTTCTTCCTTTTTGACACTGATGGTTAAGACATCATCAGTGTAAGTAACAGTAATGTCATCGCGTTTAACACCGGGAAGTTCAACTTCAAACTCATAGTTTAAATCTGTTTCTTTGATGTTTAAACGCATGTTTTTATCTAGCGAAAAGACTAGAGAATCCGGAATGATGTCACTGATGAAATTACGTTTACGTGAGATTAAGTCGAACATGTCTATCCTCCTTTTCGTTAATATTATGTCCACCTAGATAAAAGATATTTATATTTTTGTCTTGTCTGATTAACACTATTAGTAGTTTGTAGGTGGTAAAGATGATAGAGTTACTTGAATATTTGGTCTTTGGTTTAACAATGTTAATTGGTATATTTTACATATTATTTTATGCCTTTAAGAAGGATAAAGAACGGGGCAAATTAACTACCAAATTATTTATTATTAGTATAGTTATTACCGTTCCAACCACCTTTTTTGAAATTGTTGTGCTATCCTATGGCAAGTTTCCGAATATACTAAAAGCTTTATATCAAGCATTTGTTTTAGGATTTATTGAGGAATTTATTAAACGATATGTACTGATAAATTTAACATATAAAAGACATAGACATGGCCCATATCCTGGTTTAGGATATGCATTAGTAGTTGCTAGTGGCTTTGCGACTGGCGAAAACATTTTATATTTTTTAGATTATGAAAGTTATGATTTACCATTATTACGAGTAACCTTAGCGAGTTGTGGGCATCTTACCTTTGCGATAATTATGGGACTACTACTAACCATTGCTAAACACGCAAAACGTGGGTTTACAAAACGTTATTATTTTGTGATGTCACTTGTAGTGTCGCTAATTCTACATAGTATCTTTGATTATTTAATCTTTTTAAATAACTATATCTTATTACCAGTTTATCTAATAGTTATTTTGATTATTTATATCATTTATCTAAAAAAGTATCGATTATACACAACTTATTTGGTAGATTAAAAAAAATAAACAACCTGACATAATCCTTGCTTTTTTTTGAATTGGATTTGATAAAATAGCCATAAATACAAGGGTGGGAGAGTATGAAAGTATATCTAGATCTCGTAATTATTACTAATTTCTTATTGGATTACTGTTTAATCATTTATACTGGTATCATCAATCATCAAATCATTAAATATTATCGTATCATCCTTGCCTCTTTATATGCGGTTGGTGGTTTTGTCCTATTCTTAATCCCAGTAAAGATAATTTTTGTTATTTTAAGAATTATTTATAGTTTTGGGATTATCTTAATCGCTTTTAAAAATACATCGTTTAAACAGTATTGTCAGAATCTTATTATCTTTTATTTTTTAAACTACGTTATCGCAGGTATCCTTGTTTCTTATGAATTCTCGTTACTAAATAACGGTATTACACTTCTATACAAGGAGCGTACTACGTGGTACCTTTTAATCATATCTTTTCTTTTTGCGAATATATTTACCTATGTGTATAAAATTGTAACGGACAACTCTAAAGGTAATATCCTAGTGAAAGTCAAGTTTTCTTTATTAAATGAAGAGTATGAGGTTTATGGTTTCACCGATACTGGAAATTTAACTTATAGTGCGAATGATTACCTTCCCGTTGTCTTTATTAATAAAGCCTTAGTACCCGTTACTATTAATGAAACATTATTACAATTACATGGTATTAAGTATACATATATTATTACAAATACGATTAATGGACAAAGTAGATTATTAGGGTTTAAACCACAAAGCTTCTATGTTGTAAAAAAGAAGAAATACTATGAGAAAGAAGTGTATCTTGTTTTAGTAGATGAATCGATATTTCGGGGCGAGAAGTTTGCTGTTATCTTACATCCACAAATCTTAAACTAGGAGGGGGAGAGTATGCTCAAAAAAATCTTTGTGTGGTTAGAAAAAGTATTTAAAAAATGTTTATCCTTTTTTATTAACAGTTCCGAGGTCTTACCAGAACCATTATCACCAGAAGAGGAACAAAAATATATTGAAGCATTTGAAAATGGTGATATGAAAGCAAGAGACAAGCTAATCGAACATAACTTAAGATTAGTGGTTTATATTGCGAAACGCTTTGAGAATTCTGGTGTCTACATCGAAGATTTAATCAGTATTGGTTCGATTGGTTTAATTAAATCAGTGATGACATACAATAAGAATAAAAATATTAAATTAGCTACATATGCTAGTAGATGTATTGAGAATGAAATCTTGATGTTTTTACGGAAAAATGGTCGTGTGAAAGCAGAAGTTAGTTTTGATGAACCGTTAAATATTGATTGGGACGGAAACGAGTTACTATTATCAGATATTTTGGGTACTGATGAAAACATTATTATGAAAGATCTTGAAGAAGATGAAGAAAGAAAAATCCTGTATCAAGCCGTGGATAAGTTGAGTAAGAGAGAAAAAGAAATCATTACTTTGCGTTTCGGCTTATATGGACATGAAGAGCTTACTCAAAAAGAAGTAGCTGAACTCATGGGAATCTCACAGTCATACATATCTCGTTTAGAAAAGAAAATTATCGACAAAATGAAACAACAAATTAAGAAGGGTATCAGTTAAATCTCGCTAAAAATGTTGATGTAATGCATATCTTGCTCAGAAAAAAGCCAAACTTTTTATATGAAGGAGGCTTTTGTATGAGCAAGTATAAGGTCGACATTAATGGCTTAGATACCAGTAAACTAAAGGTATTAAAGAACAGTGAGATGATTGAACTATTCAAACAGTACCAAGCAGGAAATACTGAGGCACGAGAAAAACTCATCTTTGGTAATCTTCGCTTGGTATTAAGTGTTTTAAAGCGGTTCAATCAGCGTGGGGAAAATATGGATGATCTATTTCAGGTGGGATGTTTAGGTTTAATTAAAGCGATAGATAATTTTGATTTAAAACATGAAGTCAAGTTCTCGACCTATGCTGTACCGATGATAATCGGGGAAATCAGACGTTACTTGCGTGACAATAGTGCAATTAGAGTATCACGTTCCTTAAAAGATATTGCATATAAGGTACTACAAGTTAGAGATAAATATATATTGGAGCATCACAGGGAGCCAACGGAAGAAGAAATTGCGAAGATACTAGGAATCGATCCCATCGATGTCATTATCTCACTAGAAGCTATCCAAGATCCGATAAGTATCTATACACCCATCTATAGTGACGGGGGCGATACGATTCATTTAATCGATCAAATTCAAGATGAAAATGACGACTATGAAACTTGGAGCAATAATGTGATGATTGAAAACTGTTTAAAGATGCTAGAAAAGCGGGAAAAACGCATCATTTATGAACGTTACTTTTTAGGGAAAACCCAAATGGAGATTGCGGAAGAGATCGGGATTTCGCAAGCACAGGTATCCCGTTTAGAGAAAAATGCACTTAAGCAAATGTTAGAATATTTAAACTAACCGAGTATTTCTACTCGGTTTTACTTTTTTATTTATGCATATACTAGAATTAAGGGGGTGGAAAAAAATGCTACTTTCGGAAATGGAATTAAAGGAAGTGATTAATGTTGTTGATGGGGTAATTATTGGTTTTATTGTTGATTTAGAAATTGAGCCTAACTCGGGACAGATTTTTTCAATCTTTGTGCAACAACGGGCAGGACTTGGTAACCTCTTCTCTAAGCGGGAATGTATTAGAATACCTTGGGATCAGATTATAAAAATTGGTGAAAACGTCATTATTGTCAATTATCCTGTAAAAAACCTGGGATAATATCTTAGTAAAAATCCCACTTTATGTTATAATAAAGGTAAATATTTCCTAGGTGAAGAAGTATGAGTATAAAAGAAAATGTCAACCGCTTATTAAGAGAAATAGATAGAGTTAAATCTCTACACCATCTTACGCAAAATGTTACCATTTGTGCTGCTACTAAATATGTGGATGTTAAAGTAATGAAGGAGTTACTCCAAGCTGGTATTACTAATTTCGGCGAGAATCGCGTCCAAGATTTTCTAACGAAATATGAAGTTTTACAGAATGAAGATATTACTTGGCATTTTATTGGTACCTTGCAAACTAATAAAGTCAAGAAAATGATCAATAAGATATCCTACCTGCATTCACTAGATCGAGAAAATTTAGCAGAAGAAATCAACAAATATCGCAAAGCACCACTAAACTGTTTCATCCAAGTTAATTGTTCAGGCGAAGTAAGTAAACACGGATTAAGAGTCGATGATGTGCATTCTTTTATATACAAATTAGAAAAATATGATAAAATTAAAATAATAGGGTTAATGACGATGGCTGAAAATACTACGGATATTGAAGTGCTAAAGCAAACCTTTAGGACACTTAGAGAACTCCGCGATGAAATTCAAACCTTGAAACTACCATATGCACCATGCACGGAACTTTCGATGGGCATGAGCAATGATTACCAAATCGCGATTCGTGAAGGTGCTACAGTAATCAGAATTGGCTCGTTATTATTTTCTAACGGAGGAAATAACGATGATTAAAAAGATGTTAAGAAAGTTTTTGGGATTTGAAGAAGAAGATAATCAACTTGATAATCATAAGGATGAAGAAATCGCACTAGAAGAGGAACTATATCAACAGAACCAATATCATGCTCCCTTGCCAGAACGCCGTAATATGGAAATCAGGCTCTATCCAAGGGCATATGAAGATGCTTGCGAAGTTATCGAGCAATTAGAAAAAGGCAATACCGTTATTGTCGATTTATCGGATGTTGATATAGATACAAGTAAACGTGTTACTGATTTTATCGCTGGTGCCCTCTATGTGTTAAATGGTGATGTGGAGAAGATATCGAAAAAAGTATTTCGCTTTTGGATAATAAATTAGGACAGATTAGGAGTTGTGACTGTGTTAGTATTAGTAGAAATCGTGGGTTATATTGTACAAATATACAGTTTTTTAATTCTTGTCTATATAATACTTGGTTATTTTCCTGAGGGTAGGGATTCTCGCATTTATCTTTTCTTAGAACGTGTTTGTGAACCGATTATTAGTCCTTTTCGGTTCGCAACCATTGCTGGAATTAGCTTTGCGCCAATATTGGCAATCCTTGTTCTTGAACTAATTCACTTTTTATTAGTGATAATTGCGACATTATGATTATCTTACCTGAAGAGAAGACTTTTTACGCTCAGGCACTCGACCAAGTAGAGCGAGCTGAAAATGGGAAAATAATCATCACCAAATTTCTCACATTAAGAGAACAGGCCATCTATAAAGAAATTGTAAAGGGTAGGGATGTCGATTTAAAGTTTGCTGGTGGATATCCCTTTGCGGAACGCCGTAAAGGTAGTTTAGTTCCCCATGATATAACCATCGATGTTGATTATAAGATTGATTGTTTGAAAATAACCTATAATAAACGTTATTTAGATATCACTCATCGTAATGTTTTAGGTACATTAATGAGTTTAGGACTTGATCGCAGTTTGTTTGGTGATATAGTCCTAGGTGATGAGGAAGTATTTATCTTTGTCTCTCAAGATATAGTACCAGTTCTACTTAACGAGTTTACGCATATCAATAATGTACCAATTAAAATATCACTTTATGCTGATGAAGTGCTAATTCAACCTAGATATGACCAAAAAGAAATAATAATTTCATCCATGCGTATTGATAATTTAGTTAGCCATGTATATAATTTATCTAGAGATAGCACGAAAAAACATATCCAAGAAGGATTAGTATATCGAAACTTCTTAGTATGTAAAGATGCAGATGAAATCTGCCAGGCAGGGGACATCATATCCGTGCGTAAATTTGGCCGCTTTCAAGTCGGAGAATTGTTACGCACAACAAAAACGGGGAAGTTAGTAGTACTAGTAAATATTCCATCCGCTTAATATTTAGGAGGGATCTTTGTGAATTTTAAAGCCTTGCGCGACCAAATACTTGCGAATGTAGATCAGTACAGTACCGAAGAGTCCAAAATTGTCATCGTGAAGTTATTGGATTTTTTGGTCGATTTAGATGAAAAAAGGTCCACACTCGAAAAAGAAAATCAAATTCTCCTCACTGAGAAAATTGATTGGGAAAACCATGCCAAAGTTAGCACGGATGTTTATGAAAAGCAAGCAGCGGATATTCTTGATAAAGCGAAACAAGAAGCTGATGAGATCATTATTAATGCTAAGAAGCAAGCAGAAAAGATTGAACAAGAAGCCTATGGTAAAGGAAATGAGATATTAACTGATTATTTAAATCAAGTTGAAGGGGTAATTAAGAACCTCAAAGACAAAGATGAAGAGCTTAAACGCTATCGGAGTCACATCCTGACCATCTTTAGAAAAACGATTTTCCGTTTTGCTGATACTAATTACTTTATTTTCCGCAATGATAATGAAGATTTCCGAGAAATGTTACAGTTCTTTGAAACTGATGATGCCCTGCAAAAACTATGTGATGATATAATTAAGAGTTTGAGTGAAGATCCTAAGTATCTTGAAATTGTTAAAGAAGTTGAAGAAAAAACTGATTATGACCTTGAAGAATTGTTAAAAGATGAAACGATAAAGATCGATGATAAGGCAAAAGAAGAGGTTAATGAAGAAACACCACAAGAAGAGACACAAGAAGTAGAGGAAGAACAAGTAGAAGTTCCAACCGCTCGTAAATTTTTAGAAGTGTTTAATCAATTAAAATATAAAAAGTAAGTTAAGGTTGACAGATAAATTAAATATGACTATAATTATAAACTAGTAATATGAGAAATTGGCAATGAATGGGACAGTACTTATTAAATCCTTTTATCAGCGAGTAGGGGATGGTGGAAGCCCTATAAAAGATTAATAAGGAAAATCACCCAGGAGCCGCATGCTGAACTACGAGTAAGCATGACGTTTATTCCGCGTTAAGGAGTTCGAGGTATATAGTATATCTATATACGAATTAAGGTGGTACCACGGTGCAGAATCGTCCTTTTTGGGCGGTTTTTTATTTTTTAGAAAAAGGAGGTAGAAACAAATGAGTAAGGACTATAAAGATACTTTGCTAATGCCCAAAACAGCTTTCGAGATGCGGGCTAATTTACCTAACAAAGAACCACAAATCTTGAATAAATGGTTAGAAGAAAATCTCTATGAGCAAATTATGAAGAAAAACGAAGGTAGACCATTGTATATTTTACATGATGGTCCACCCTACGCAAATGGTGATATACATATTGGTCATGCATTAAATAAGATTTTAAAAGACTTTGTGGTACGCTACAAGAACATGAGTGGCTTTAAGGCTCCCTTTATCCCTGGTTGGGATACGCATGGTTTACCAATTGAAACAGCAGTAGCAAAGAAAGGTGTGAATCGTAAAACACTCTCACCATCAGAATATCGGGAAAAATGCCACCAATATGCTACTGAACAAGTTAAAAATCAAATGAAGCAATTCCAACGTTTAGGTGTAATAGGTGATTGGGATCATCCTTATATAACTTACCAAAAAGAATATGAAGCGATGCAACTTAGAGTGTTTGCGAAAATGGTAAGTAAAGGATTAATCTATAAAGGCGAAAAGCCTGTATATTGGTCTTGGTCAAGTGAAAGTGCACTTGCTGAAGCAGAAATTGAGTATGAAGATATCAAATCACCCTCAATTTACGTAGCATTCTCAGTAATAGATGGTAAGGGTATTCTTGATACAGATACAAGTTTTATTATCTGGACAACAACACCATGGACGATTCCTGCGAACCTCGCTATTTGTATTCATCCAGAGTTAGAATATGCTTTGGTTAAGACTGATAAAGGTAAATATATTGTCGCAAGAGTTTTAGTGGAAAAATTAGCCCAAGAGTTAGGTTGGCAAGATGTTGAAGTCTTGAAGGTCTATTTGGGTAGTGAATTAGAATATGTCGAATGTAAACATCCTTTATATGACCGTGTATCCTTAGTGATTCTTGGTGAACATGTAACTGCAGAAGCGACTGGTTGCGTCCATACTGCACCTGGACATGGGGAAGATGACTTTAATGTCGGTAAGAAATATAATCTCGATGTTCTCTGTGTAGTAGATGAACAAGGCAAGTTAACTAAAGATTCCGTCTATTTTACTGGTATGCATGTTGATGAAGCGAACCCAGCTGTTATTGCGATGTTACAAGAAAAAGGATCATTATTAAAGGCTGGTACGATTGTTCACTCCTATCCTCATGATTGGCGTACGAAAAAACCAGTAATCTTCCGCGTCACACCCCAATGGTTTGCGTCCATTGAAGCATTAAAAGAAACCATGTTAACAGAAATCGAAAAAGTTACATGGTATCCTAAATGGGGTGATTTACGGTTAGGTAACATGATTAAAGACCGTAAAGATTGGTGCATATCTCGTCAGCGTTTATGGGGTGTACCAATACCCGTATTTTATACTGAAAATGGTGAGCCAATTCTAGATGAAAATGTTATTCTCCATGTTGCTGAACTATTTAGACAACATGGTTCAAATGTCTGGTTTGAAGGGGATGCCAAGGATCTATTACCTAAAGGATTCACTCATCCTGGTAGTCCTAATGGCATTTTCAAAAAAGAAACTGATATCATGGATGTTTGGTTTGATTCTGGTACAAGTCACCATGGTGTCTTAGTCGAACGTGGGTTACCATATCCTGCTGACCTTTATTTAGAAGGTTCTGATCAATACCGTGGTTGGTTCAACTCTTCCTTATCAACTGGGGTGGCGATGACAAATCAAGCACCATATAAGACCGTTGTAACTCATGGTTTCGTCCTTGATGGTGAAGGAAGAAAGATGAGTAAATCTTTAGGTAATGTTGTTGACCCTATCAAAGTTATGAATCAATCAGGTGCTGATATTTTACGTCTTTGGGTATCAAGTGTAGATTATCAAGCAGATGTACGCATTTCTGAAAGTTTAATGAACCAAGTCATCGAATCTTACCGCAAGATTCGTAATACATTTAGATTCTTGTTAGGTAATCTTTTTGACTTCGACAAAACGCAAGATAGTGTTCCATATAATCAAATGCCAGAAATTGATCGGTATGTATTAGTAAAACTAGATGAACTAACTAAGGAAGTCTTAGAAGCATATGATGACTTTGCGTTTGCTGACGTGTATCGCGCAATTAATAACTATATCACCCAATTCTTATCAGCATTCTATCTAGATTTCACTAAAGATGTTCTCTATATTGAAAAAACAAATTCCTTCGCGAGAAGAAGTATTCAAACAGTATTATATGAAAACTGTAGTCGTCTAGCCCGCCTTTTAGCACCAATCTTATCCTTTACAACTGATGAAGTTTGGAGTCATTTAGAAAATGGTGCATCTGTGCATTTAACTGATATGCCTAAGGTAG
>JAAYWZ010000038.1 GCA_012516175.1 Bacilli bacterium | reverse complement strand
CAAATTAAGAAGAATTCATAGAGGATTATTTAAGTCTAATAATGGTACTTTAATAAATGCAGATTTAAATGGAGTATATCAAATAATGAAAAAAGTATTCCCCAATGTATTTTCGGAGGGGATAGAGGGTGTGAGGTTACACCCAGTTAGAGTAAATATAGCGTAAGCTATGTTGACTGATAAATCATTTTATTAAAATAAATAACTTTATTTATTGATTTTAATAAAATGGATAACCTGATGAACTACCATATGCTGAACAAAGAGATTATTGTATAAAACGGATAATGGGATTAGAAAGATTACTTAACCAGTCTTATGGTACCAAAACATCAACAGCGTTATTCCATGAGAAATTAGCATTTCAAAAACAGTTTTATGAAAGATTATTAGCCCAATTAGATAATTCTTTAGAGATTAAATAATTGTTCATGTTTCCCGAATAATGTTGCTTTTTAGAGAAAAACATAATAAAATAGGGTTGATTCTACGAGGAGGAAAACTAATGGAAACTATAACTGTTATAGCGCTCGTCCATTTTTTAATTACGTATGTATTATTATTAGCACTTCCTAAGTATCGACCCTATGTTGCTTTAGTTTCAGCACTAATCTTTGTGATTTATTTGAAGTTTTCTTTTGTGGAAGTATTTTATGCGATTGACTGGAACGTCATTTTAATGATAGCAGGAACGATGGGAATGGTCTACTTGTTCATTGAATCGAAAATGCCAGCCTTAATTGCAGATAAGATTATTGTCAAAACACCAAACGTTAAATGGGCTATCATTGCTTTATCGTTGTTATCTGGTATAATCTCCGCTTTCGTTGATAATGTGGCAACGGTATTAATGCTTGCGCCGATAGCGTTAACGATATCGAAAAAACTCGGAATCTCTCCTGTGAAGAGTATTATCGCTATTGCGATTGCGTCCAATCTGCAAGGAGCAGCTACATTAGTTGGTGATACTACCTCTATACTTTTAAGTAGTCATGCTGGTCTAAACTTCTTAGACTTTTTTTATGATATAGAACGTGGGAAAATCGGAATGTTCTTTGTTGTACAAGCAGGAGCCTTAGCAGCAACGCTTATTTTGTTTCTAGTGTTTAGAAAAGATACACAAAAGATTGAAACTGGTGAAATTACCGAAGTTGAAGATTATGGCCCAACAGTCTTATTAGTACTCATGATTGTTTTATTAATTATGGCTTCTTTTATTGAAGACAAGCCTCAAATAACAAATGGATTAATTACGATGGGTTTATTTGTGATTGGTGTATTTTATAATTTTGCCCGTACTTATGATCGCAAGGTATTTGTCAATTCTATTAAGTCCATAGATTACTTCACAATTTTACTATTAATGGGTTTATTCGTCGTGATTGAAGGTATTACAAAAGCTGGAGTAGTTGATGAAATTGCGAAATTCATAAGTAAAACTAGTACCAATCCATTTATCATCTTTACGATAATTGTGTGGGCATCTGTACTTATCTCTGCCTTTGTCGATAACATTCCTTATGTGGCAACGATGTTACCTGTAACGGCAATTATTGCGAATAAAACTGGTGTTGATCCATTCTTGCTCTATTATGGTTTATTATGTGGAGCAACTTTAGGTGGTAACTTAACACCAATTGGAGCGAGTGCTAATATTACTGGTATTGGTATTTTAAGAAAAGAAGGATATGAAGTTAGTGCTGGTCAATTTATGAAGATTAGCTTACCTTTTACCTTAGCGGCTGTTACGACAGGATACATTCTAGTTTGGCTAATCTGGCATTAAAATCTTTTAATATAGACAAAATAGAAACGGTGGATAGTGATCCGTTTCTATTTTTTTATTTCATATATCATGTATAGTGTTTGACATCATTAGTAAAAAGAGTATAATGAAAGTAGGACCCCCCTAGGGGGAGGGTATAAAAGGAGGAAGATCCTTGATAAAGAAAACACTAAAAGTCGAAGGTATGACCTGTGCTGCTTGTGCTCGAGCAGTTGAAAGAGCGTCTAAGAAGCTCGATGGTGTCATTGAGGTAAGTTGCAACTTAGCCACAGAAAAACTAAACATTAGTTATGAGGAAGATAAAGTATCTCTTGAAAATATTCAACAAGCAATCGCAAAAGCTGGCTATCAAGTTTTTGAGGAAAGAGTTTCGAAAACTCTCAAAATCGAAGGTATGACCTGTGCTGCCTGTGCTAGAACGGTCGAAAAAGTTACAAGTAAACTCGATGGTGTCATTAGTTCTAGTTGTAATTTAGCGACAGAAAAACTCCAGATTGAATATGATCCTCATCTAGTTAGAGTTAGTGATATTAAAAAAGCGATTGAAAAAGCAGGATATAAAGCAGTTGATGAAACAGTGCCGCTTGATAAGGACCAACAGCAAAAAGAACAAGCAATTAAAGTTTTGTTTTATCGGTTTATCACGTCTTTAATCTTCACTGTACCGTTACTGTATATTACTATGGGACATATGGTGGGACTTCCTTTACCAAACTTCTTACATCCTGATCATCAACCATTTACTTATGCATTAGTCCAACTTATCTTTACTTTACCGGTAGTAGTATCAGGTTATAAGTTTTATACTCATGGTTTTAAGAGTCTATTTAGACTTAGTCCCAATATGGATTCCTTAATTGCGATTGGCACTAGTGCAGCCTTTCTTTATGGTGTCTTCGTTACTGTCATGATAGCACAAGGCAAGCAACATTATGTTCATGAGTTGTATTTTGAATCTGCTGCTGTTATTTTAACATTAATAACTTTAGGTAAATACCTCGAAGCAGTCTCAAAAGGAAAAACATCAGAAGCGATAAAAAAACTGATGGCTTTAGCACCAAACACAGCGACTATCATTAAAGATGGTCAGGAAGTAGAAATACCAATTGAGGAAGTTGAAGTTGACGATATCATTGTTGTAAAACCAGGTGAACGGATGCCAGTAGATGGTGTTGTCCTTGAAGGATGGACATCAGTTGATGAATCGATGCTTACAGGTGAAAGTATCCCAGTTGAAAAGAAGATTGGTGATAAAATTATCGGTGCAAGTATCAATAAGAATGGCACGATTAAATATCGGGCAACTAAAGTAGGGAAAGATACTGTCCTTAGTCAAATTATTAAATTAGTCGAGGAAGCTCAAGGATCTAAAGCACCAATTGCTAGATTAGCTGATATTATTTCGGGTTACTTTGTACCTGTAGTAATCATCTTAGCAATTTTAGCTTCTTTAGGTTGGTTATTAATTGGTAAAGAATCACCTGTATTTGCCTTAACCATTTTCATTTCAGTATTAGTAATCGCTTGTCCATGTGCTTTAGGACTTGCGACACCAACCGCCATAATGGTAGGAACCGGTAAAGGGGCTGAAAATGGTGTATTAATCAAGAGTGGTAATGCCTTAGAAGTAGCAGGTAAAGTTCAAATGGTAGTCTTAGATAAAACTGGTACTATCACAGTAGGAAAACCTGAAGTCACTGATATTATTACTTTTGATTATCCTGAAGAAGAGTTGTTAGTAATTGCTGCTAGTGCAGAAAAAGGTAGTGAACACCCATTGGGTGAAGCTATCGTAAATAAAGCTAAGTCAGTAGGATTAGAGTTACTTAATCCGGAAAACTTTGAAGCATTCCCTGGTTATGGTATTAAAGTTAAAATTGATGATAAAGTAGTACTTTTAGGAAATGACAAATTAATGCTTGAATTTAATGTATGTCTAGAAATGGCAGAAAATAATGTGATAGAACTTGCTGAGAGAGGAAAAACCCCTATGTATATCGCTATTAACGGCGAATTAAAAGGTATTATCGCTGTAAGAGATAACGTTAAACCAAGTAGCAGAAAGGCTATTAGTAAGTTACATGGATTAGGCTTAAAAGTGGCTATGATTACGGGAGATAATAAACGAACTGCACAAGCTATCGCTAAAGAAGTAGGAATAGATGTGGTATTAGCGGAAGTTTTACCAGAAGAAAAAGCAAATGAAGTGAAAAAACTTCAACAAGCAGGATACAAAGTCGCAATGGTCGGTGATGGTATTAATGATGCTCCCGCTTTAGCTCAAGCAGATATTGGGATTGCGATTGGTAGTGGTACAGATGTTGCGATGGAAAGTGCTGAAATCGTGCTTATGAAGAGTGATTTAATGGATGTTCCTACAGCAATTCAACTAAGTAAAAAAACCATCACTAATATTAAAGAAAACCTCTTCTGGGCATTTGCATATAACACACTAGGTATTCCTGTCGCAATGGGTATTCTCCATATCTTTAATGGACCTTTATTAAATCCCATGATTGCGGCTTTAGCGATGAGTCTAAGTAGTGTCTCAGTAGTTACGAATGCGTTGCGATTGAAACGCTTTAAACCAATAAAATAGGAGGATTATTATGACAAAGAAAATTTATATTGAAGGTATGAGTTGTCAGCATTGTGTAAGACATGTTAAGGAAGCTTTACATGAACTTGATGGTGTTAAAAATGTTGAAGTTGATTTAAAGAAAAAAATTGCAGTATTAGAAGGCGAAGTCACTGATGACAAGATTAAGTTAGTTATTGAAGATGCTGGTTATGATGTTGTGAAAATTGAATTAGTTTAAAGGGTTGACTATAATGAAAGCCAATAAAGAAAAAGTAACGCAATTACTTAAGATTGCCCGCGGTCAACTCGATGCGGTCCTCAATATGATTGATGAAGACCGATATTGTATTGATATCTCTAATCAGATACTAGCAGTTCTGTCTATTTTGCGTAATGCCAATCGAGAGATTTTAAATGCGCATCTTACAGGCTGTGTAAAAGATGCATTAGGGGAAGATGCTCAAGAGAAAGTTGAAGAGATTATCCAAATAATGGATAAACTAACAAAATAAAGGATCAATCTGATCCTTTATTTTTTCTTTATTATCCGATTATTGTGATATAATCTAACTACCAGTATTAACTTTTACTTATTTATTACGTATAACTTAATAGAAAGTTTAAGGGGGAAAGTACATGAGAAAGCTATTATCAATATTGGCACTTATTCTATCGTTTATACTTATAGTTGGTTGTGCGAAAAATTCTATTGATGATCGCTATCGTGGTGATATAAAAGATGGAGTCGATGAGTCATATTTTAAATCTGCTGGTAAAGCAAGTGATCCATCTAGTGGTAATGGCGGCGATAAACCTCAAGCAGGCCAATTAACTGCCAGTGAATGGAGCGATTTGGAGAATTATGAATTCTATTTGTCCTTATTCCAAAGCAATCAAGAGAATGAGCAAGGTATTTTTACACCTTACTTAGAAAATGGTTATTTTGATACCTTAAATATGGTTAAAGTAACTGTTAAAAATGAAGCAGAAGAGTTAATTTCTGGTGCAAGTGTGGAATTAAGAAATGAAAATCAAAATCTTATATATAAAGCTGTCACAAATAAGAACGGGGTTGCTTATTTATTTCCAAAAACTAATGAGCTAGAAGCAATTTCCTCTCTTATTGTCAAACATAATGAAGCAGTTCTGACAGAAGAATATGAATATTCTACAGATAATAATGATTTAGTTATTACATTAAATACCGAAGATAATCATCAAGATGTTATAGAAATTATGTTCGTAATTGATACTACAGGTTCAATGGGCGATGAAATCGATTATCTAAAGGCTGAAATTGATTACGTTATGACTAGTATAAAGGAAGATAATCCAAATACAACTGTTAAACTTGCTTTATTATTCTATCGTGACAAGGGTGACCAATATATTACTAGATACTTTGATTTTACCACTAACATTGAAACACAAAAGAATAACCTTTCTAAGCAATATGCCGCTGGTGGGGGCGATTTTGAAGAAGCTGTTGATATCGCACTTGATGAAGCAGTAGCACAAAGATGGAGTGATGATAACACAACTAAGTTAATTATTCATGTTCTTGACGCTCCACCACATAATCGAACTGAAGAAATGACACGTTATTACAATGCGATTATGACTGCTAGCCAAAAAGGTATTCGGTTAATTCCTGTTGCCTCAAGTGGTATCAACAAATATACTGAATATCTCTTAAGAAACGAAGCGATGATGACGGGCGGTACTTATGTCTTTTTAACAAATCATTCAGGAATTGGTAATGAACATCTTGAAGCCACTGTTGGTGAAACTGTAGTT
The DNA here is from genome assembly GCA_012516175.1 of Bacilli bacterium. Lineage (GTDB taxonomy): Bacteria > Bacillota_I > Bacilli_A > Haloplasmatales > Haloplasmataceae > JAAZCR01. The sequence goes on along the minus strand of JAAYWZ010000038.1, from coordinate 5,853 downwards.
GAATATCTCAATCATCTTCTTGTTAGAGTAATTAATGAATATCATACTGGTGTAAAAGGGAAAAAAATACCTTATAATCAAGGATATGATGAGGACATTTATGTAGAATAATCTATCATAAGTTTTATTCATGACAAAAAGAGAGTATCAAAGGATACTCCCTTTTGTTGTTTATTAATGATATAATATGCTACTATTTATTGCGTACTTGTTTTAACGCTTTTGCCCAACTAATTAATTGATCTAACATTTGGTTAACAGTACCTTTGTGAATTTCTGCAGGTTTGAAAACTGAGTAGTTTTCAAAGTCATAGAAGAGTGAGAAGGTTGGATGGGTACGCACATCGGCAATCATTAATTCTCCTAAAATTCCACGCAGATGTTCAGCTGCTCGTGCTCCACCAGTAGAGCCATAACTAACGATACCAGCAGCCTTATTGTTCCATTCTTCTCTTGCGAGGTCAAGGGCATTCTTTAAGACACCAGTTATACTATGGTTGTATTCTGCAGTAATGAAGATAAAGCCATCAAGACTGTTTAATTTGTCTTTCCATGCTTTTACACGGTCTTGACCTTCTTCTTCACCTAAGAATGGTAAATTATATTCTTTAAGGTCAACGATTTCATAATTAGCGTCGCCACGCTTATCAGCAACTTTCTTAACCCATTGCCCCACTTGAGGGCTAACCCGTTCCGGTCTTGTACTACCTAAGATGATACCAATGTTAAGTTGATTATTCATATAATCATCCTTTCTAATATTTTAGATATAAATGGATATCTATATCTTTAATATTATCTTACTAATAAATTATCTTTATGTAAAGATAATTGCTTATTAATGACTTGACTGATAGATTTGAGGAATCAATAATATTAAATTTGAAAGTAATGAAATCTAATAGAGGGAAATCGTATTTATTATTTGGTTTTTATACCATCTTTTTACTAACCTGAAACATAGTATTAGTTTTAAAAATCAAAAATGTTACTTATATAAGTGGGAAAAAGACATTTAGAATAAAATTTATTTTTCTATCGTTCATTGATTAAGAATTAAATAATATTCTAGATTGTTGGGGTAAGGCAAAGTCTTATGTTAAAATGAAGCCAGAAAAATATAATAATAATGGGAGAGGGGGATGATAATGAGTAGTATACTTATAAGGAGTTATTAAGTAGAAGTTTAAAAAGAAGTTTGCTTTAACCTTTATGATTATTAATATCGTATATCTTGTGGCTAATATCAGCATTAACCTAGCACTTTATTTAAAATTTGGCTATAGTGATATTTCTACAAAAGCTCAAGAAATGCAAGAAAATGCCACCAATATTGTAAGTATTATTATTTGGTTTTTAATTTTCGCAATGCTTAAAGCTAATAATAAAAATAGTGAAAACATTCTACATGCTTTGTTAACAATCCTCTTAGTTATTAATATTTTCTTTTTCACTAAAGATTTAATCTTAAACTTGATAAACTTCTTCGTATATAAAGAATATCTAACTAGGTATATAGTAGATATTCTTCTCAATCAATTTATTCGTCTTGTGCCAGCTCTCATTATTATTGTTTGCTTGTATTTAGTAATAAAAAGTGGTTATCAATTATACAATAATAATAACCTTATATTATTTCGAAAAATCGCCTTGATACTTGTTGCTGTTAATAGTGTAATAATATTATATAAGTTTATAAAATTCCTAAATAATTATCAATTAATTAATGATATCACTGCATATCTTACTTTTAATACCTTAATAGATATTATTATTATGCTTATAAACCCTATTGTTTGGATATTATTTATCAATGCATTTATCAAAAATTATATAGGTTATGAAATAAACAATGACAATCATGTAAATGAAGATATTAATAGCTGTAATAAATCGTTAAATAACGTATTTGGTAACTATGGTTTATTTGTGACCATCATCATCAATGCGATTAAAGGTATAAGCACCGATCATGGCAACTTTTAATAAAACGTTAAATTCAGTTCTAACTCATTTCGTTATCCTCAAAGTCCTGATTATCATTATCTTAACTGTTTTATTTGGTTATGGATTATTTAGTTTATTTGTTGCACTTTACAATTTAGTTCACATAATTGATACAGTAATACTATTGGATAGGACTAATTCAGTTTCCAGTAGTATTATGGTCTTTATTCTAACTTATCTTATTCCTTTGATTACTTCTGTCGGATATTGTCTTTTCCTATACCAGTAATTCAACGTTATTATAAACCTATAAATAACAAGATAATTGTAATAAGTAGTTTTATGGCTTTTGATGGATTAATCGTAAATTGACTTTATATTACGGTTAAAAATCATGATTTCCGTTTAATGACTTCTTTAAATCTTATATTCTCATCATCCCTACCGAGCCATTCAATTTATGTTTATTTAGGTATGTTAGCTTCCGCTCTTCTCTTTGTGTTTTGGTTAATCTTCTCATTTAAACTAAGAACAGAATTAATTGAACATGATAAAAGAGTTTAAAAGCAATTATTTGTATTGAAGTATCAGTGTTATTATTACTAAATTATGTTATAATTAATTAGTAGAATAGAGTTTAAGGAGAGATGCTATGTTCTATTTATATCTAATTATTACCGTTTTATTATCACTTACGATACTCATCTTTGGTTTTATTTTTATCAAACGACCTCCAAAAAACATCAATTATCTGTATGGTTACCGCACTACAATGTCGATGAAAAACCAAGATACTTGGGATTTTGCCCATCGGTATGCAGGAAAAGTGTGGATTATCTTAGGGTTTATCAGTTTATTTATCTTTACTCCTTTAACCATTATACTAAAGGGCGAAAAAAACTATGATTACATTATGCTAGTGCTAATCATTCTCCAAGTATCTTTCTTGATTTTAGTTATTCCTTTTACAGAAACAGCTTTGCGTAAAACCTTTGATAAGGATGGTAAACGGAAAAATAATAGAATCTAAGGAGGTAGAAGTTTGAATCCTGTAATTGAAAATTTGTTAACTCGTCGAAGTGTTCGTAGTTTTCAAAAGAAACAAATACCCCTTGAAGACTTGGAATTAATTCTAAAAGCGGGTAGCTATGCACCTAATGGGATGGGTTTGCAAGCATGGAAATTTACGGCCATCCAAAATCCACAAGTTTTAAAGAAAGTTGATGATGTTATTCGCCAAGTTATTTTGTCAACACCATTAGAGAATGCTGATGAACGTACGCTAAGGATGATTGAACGAGCTAAAGATCCCAATCATAACTTCCTAAATAATGCGCCAACATACATCATTGTCTCCCACCTTAAGGATAGTCTCTTAGCAATGGCTGATTCTGCTTTAGCTTTAGGTAATATGATGTTAGCGGCTCATTCACTAGGTATTGGCTCCTGTTGGTTTAATAGTTTACCAAGAATGACGCATCATCCGTGCGTAAGACAATTACTAACCGAATTAGAAATCCCTGAAGACCATATAGTCTATGCCGCTGGTGTGTTTGGTTATCCAGAAGGAGATATTAAACCAAGCGCACCAAGAAAAGAAGGTATTATAAAAATCTTTTAATAACTTTACTTGAGGTTGATACATGAAATACGTAGCCTTCTTACATGGCATTAATCAAGGGCGACACAACCGGATTGAAATGCCTGATCTAATCCGTATATTGGAAACTAGAGGACTTAAAAACGTAAAAACTTATAAGCAAAACGGTAATGCGCTGTTTGAAAGTGATTTAGATGCTGTATCTTTAAAGAAGATTATTGAAAGGGAAATCTTCATCATTTATCATTATGTTGTTCCTGTGATTGTTTTAGAAATCGAAGAACTACAAAAAATAATTAATAATTGTCCCTTTTCTAAAGAGGAACTTAAGAATGCCAAAAAACAAACAGGTGAACCTTTATACGTTATTATTTTGAACAAACCTCTATCAGAAGAAAAACAGCTTCTTTTAAAACAGTTAGGTGAGTATGATTATTATCAGTATATAGATAGGGCAATATATCTCCTCTTTTTTGATCGGTTAATACGTTCATCCGTCTTAGTACATAGTATCACACAAATCGATGTCTATGCGGTAGTGCGGGATGTGGATACTTTAAACAAATTAATTCAATTAAGTGCTTAAAAAATGGTCAGTTCAATTCGAACTGACCTTTTTTCTTAGTTTTCATCTTTTAGGAAACCGTGTAAAGCTAGTGGTGTTGCGATAGCGAGAATGATGATGGGAATGATAAGATATACCACTAAGACACTAGCATAAACACCATTAAAGAAGTGCTTGATAGCAAAAATAACTTGGAGTAAGTCAGGGTGTTTAGTATTTAGTGGGCTATAAGTAAAATCAAACCAAGACAAGAGTCCACCAAATAATGAAAGGTATATAATTGTTGCCAAGGCTTTAGAATTTCTTTTGTCATAGATAAGCATGGATAATAAGATACATAGGAAGAATACAAAACTTCTAAAGATAAGATTTATAATATTACCACCATAAGTATGAAAGCGTAGATTGTTATAACCAAGGAGTGTAAAAGGTGCGAGCACAAGTGAGATACCTAATAAAAGGATGGTTAAGCGTTTATATTCTATATTTAATTCACGATAACCAAGACTAGTTAAGATTGATAATAGGAAAATGGCGATAAAAGTTATTAGATATTTAAATAGTTGATTAATTAATCCATCTGAAATTAAATAATTGTCAAACATTTCTTTATAATTATCCATTGTCATCTCAAAGGAAATTAAGTTCGCCGGTAAACGATAAAACTCAGATGACGGTTTGAATGAATCAAAGATGGCTTGAATAAATGGATATAGTAATAGTAAACCTATTTCTATTAAGAAGATAGTAAAGAAGAAGGTAAGGATGATATGACCTTCGGTTTTCTTAGTCTGAAGGGTTTTCTTATGTAATAGTTTGTAAAGTAAATGAAATACTAGATTCATTATATAGATTAATATAACTATTATAAATACCGAAATAAAGATTAAGGTATTGCGATAACTTGTATCACCTTGCATGTTGATATGAGCACCAATTGTATGGCTAACATATTAAATACTTGGTACTTCAGTTAGAAAATCGATAATATAAAATGAACTAAAGGCTATGATGCTTTGTAAGGTTATGGCGAGATGGAAGTAGATTGGTGTTTCACGTTTGCTATGATAAATTATGAAGATGATAAATATGGGTCCTAATCCTATAAGGGTAGGAATGAATACACTTGTAAATCTAAGAAAAATAACATTTTGAAAAAAGTGAATCGGCGGTTGTTTTAGAAAACTATTAATATAACCATAAACATCATTCGCAAAGATTAGTTTCAGACTTAAAGGCATAAGATATGTTAGAGAGATAATCATGAAGAAGGTCCCAATAATGGATTTTAAGGGTGTTGTGAGATACTTTGCTAGGTATCCCAAGAAATAACTTATTAAAATTGTTAATACTGTTGAAGTAAAGGTGACAATTACCGTATTTTTGATTGCTATCCTATACATATCATCTTTAAAAAGTTCTCTATAGGTTCTAAAACGATTAAAGCTAATATTGACTAATGAGTAATCTAGGAAACTTTTAATGAAAGACATCAATAGCGGTAGGATGATAAAGATAAGGAGAATGAGAAACAAAGGTAATAAAAGCAAAATACCTGTATATTTCCTATTTACCATTCAAATACCCCCTATTAATATGTTTATAAATTATCTTATCTAAGATAGTGTAAAATATTTTGTGTAAATAGAAAAGGAAGTCATCCTGTGTTAAAATAAAATTTGGAAAAAAAACACTATAACACAGAAAGGATGACTTCCATGTATAATGATACTACAAGATT
>JAAYWZ010000037.1 GCA_012516175.1 Bacilli bacterium | reverse complement strand
TTTTTGTTTTCCACAGGTCATATTGTTTAAAGATATAAATTATCTTTATAAAAACAGAGAACACCACCAAAATTGAGCATGAAAAAAAGTAGCTGTAATGAACTCCTTAGTTTTCAGAAGTTATTTTTTTACAGCCCCTTTTTTTGTGATTATATCGCAAATTTGACTAGTGTCAATAATTTATTTCTTAATTATACTTATAATATATTTGAATCAGAAATTACTAAAAATTAAAGGAAGGTTGAATATGAATCTAAAAGAATTCAAGAAAATGAACAATATAAACCTAAGACTATTAAGTCAATATGTCCCTATCGTTGCCAGAGTTCATGGCGAACATCATCCAGAATTTCATATAGTTCATAGTTTGTTTAATGAAATGATGACTATACTAACAAAAGAAATAGATTATGATTTACATACGGTATTTGAAAAATTAAGGGTTGTTACCGATAATTATCATGTACCCGAGGATGTATGTGAAACTTATGAAGCTGTATATCGCATGTTGAAGGAGTTGGATGCTTCATATTATAGTTAATTCTATGGAGTGATATAATGATTAATAAAATCTTAAAAAGCAAAAATTATATTTCATTAATATGCGGTACATTAATAATATTAGGATTAATTATTAAATACACTTTTCATGATGAAATAATTATGTCTATTTTTCTGATTTTAGCATCGATTATTGGAATTTTACCAATCATGATTCAAGCATACCAAGCACTTAAAATAAGAGTAATTAGTATTGATTTATTAGTGACAATCGCAGTATTAGGTGCCTTTATTATAAAAAACTATGAAGAATCATCCATTGTAACATTTCTGTTTCTCTTTGGGGTTTACCTAGAACAAAGAACATTATCAAAAACCCGTTCAGCAATCAAAGAACTAATAGAAATGGCGCCTGAGAGTGCTTTTAAACTAAATGATTTTGGAGAATATGAAGAAGTAGATATTGATGAAGTGAATGTTGGTGATAATTTGCTTGTTAAAACAGGTAATAAGGTACCTGTTGATGGTAAAGTAATCACTGGAGAAGGTTATATTAACGAAGCAAGTATTACTGGTGAACCAACACCAGTCCATAAAACTACTGGATGTAAAGTATATGCAGGTACAATCTTAGAAAATGGTTCATTGCATATTATCGCTGAACGAGTTGGCGAAGATACTACTTTTAGTAAAATTATTGAACTAGTGGAAGAAGCTCAAGATGCCAAATCGAATGCCGAACGCTTTATTGATCACTTTGCGAAGTACTATACACCACTAGTATTGTTAGTAGCACTAATTGTATATTTATATAGTTTTAATTTAGAACTTGCCATTACAATCTTAGTTTTAGGTTGTCCAGGAGCATTAGTTATTGGTATACCCGTCGCTAATGTGGCAGGAATCGGTCGAGGTGCTAGAAGTGGTATTCTATTCAAGGGTAGTGAAGTAATCAATGACTTTAGTAGCGTGGATACTATTGTTTTCGATAAAACTGGTACGCTAACAACAGGTAAACCAGAAGTTAGTGAAGTAAAAATATATGACCATCATAATCTTGATTATACATATGCATTACTAGTAAGTATTGAGAAAACTGTAGACCATCCGCTCGCAAAAGCGATTGTTAATCATTTTGGTGTTGTGAGTAATTTACTAGTAGAGAAAGTAAATGTGATAAGAGGTGGAGGTCTAAAAGGTATCGTTGATAATAAAGAAGTTATTATTGGCAATGTCACCTTATTAGAAGATGAAAAAGTAGACATCCCTGATTATATTTATAAAGATGTAAATGATTTAATTCTAAATGGTCATACCATTGTCTTAGTAAGTATAAATAATGAATGTAAACTATTAATAGGGATTAAAGACCAAATTAGACCTACAGTAAAAGAAGAACTTAATAGATTGAAAAGGTTTGGTGTTAAGAATTTAGTAGTATTATCAGGTGATAATCAAGGTTCCGTAAACATACTAGCTAATGAACTAGGCATAAATGAAGCCTATGGCAGCATGTTACCACAAGATAAAGTGAAATTTATCGAAGACTTGCAAAAACATGTAAGAGTAGTTGCATTTGTCGGTGATGGTGTTAATGATAGCCCATCCCTAGCACTCGCTAATATCGGGATATCATTATCTAGTGGTACCGATGTCGCAATTGAAACAAGTGATGTAGTTCTTATCAATAATGATTTTATTAACTTAACATTTGCCTTAAAACTCTCTCGGAAGATTATGAATAATATGAAGCAAAACATCGCAATTGCGCTATTAGTGGTTGTCATATTATTGTTAAGTTTAATATTTGGTGATTGGATGAATATGACTATAGGTATGTTTGTTCATGAAGCGAGTATTCTAGCGGTAATCCTAAATAGCATGCGTTTATTAAAATATAAACATAAAAAAGGCTAGGAGTGATATGATGAAAAAAGCAATAATTCAACTAGAACCCTTAGTATGTCCCTCATGTACTAACAAGATTGAAACTTTAGTCCATAAATATAATGGTGTTAATCATGATTCAGTTAAAGTTTTATTCAATGCAAGTAAACTAAAGTTTACATTTAATGAGGACAGGATTAGTGTTGAGGAAGTTGTTAATGCTATTACCAAATTAGGTTATCAAGTTGTTAAATTTGATATTAAAGATGTATAAAAATATCTATTAAGGGAACAATAAGAATAAATACCGAAGTAGCCCCTCATGATAAATTATTTTTTATCCTGAGGGGATTTTTAATTGTAATTATCGATTTATGCAATTATGTAGATTTTTATATAGTAGGTTAGAAATATAATCGCAATATGCTAGTTTTATCAAGATAGATGTTATGTTGGTTGAAAAATAGCACAATAAATATATTCGTCGACAAAAAATGACATAATTTAAACTTCCTAAGAAGATAAAAACATGATTATAAATAAGCATTATTCATACAATTTCTAAGTTATTAATATTAGACTAAGTGTTCTTCTATTTAATCGAATATTGAATGACTTAACTTAGAATTTTAAAACTCTCTTATATATAACTGGTATGCGTAAAGTTGTCTAAGATTTTATATGTAAAATTAATACTCTAATCTAGGTATTCTAGTAATTTAATACACATAGAGAAGAATAATTGAATTAGATAAACACCTTAGCACTCAATAATGAGTGCTTTTTAATTGATTCAACTACTAGTTTAGTTGGTTATACTACAAGTTGCTAGAAAGTAAATATAGATAATGATATAATCAACTCAAAATAATGGACGGAGTAGTGATGTATGGAAGAAAAAAAGATGACGACTTGGTATATTGCTAAGCGTCAATTAAAGATGTTAATAACTGAGCGACAATATTTTGTTTTCTTTATGATGTTTATCAATATGGTATTTGCTGGCACATTACCAGTAATCGCAGCTTTTATACCGCGTTTTATTATTGATCATCTAGTTTCTAACACTATAGAATCAGACATCATAATGACAATTATCTTTTTAACAGTTTTTTCACTAATTTGTGCTATCGTAGCTGTGATTGGTGAATATTACGACTTAGGGTATTTTTTAGGAATGCGCATGAAAGAGTTCGCGAGGATAAATAAAAAATACCATGAAATTGCCTATGCTCATTTAGAAGACCCTAAATTTGTTGATAAGGCAAAAATCGCATTTTCAGCAATGAATGGTAATAATATGGGATTTGAAAATGTTTATCATAGTATTTTTTAATCCTTACCTTTATTTTTTTCCGTTATTTTATATTGCATTATTATTGGTATATTTCAACCATTAATCTTTATTGCCTGTATCTTTGGCACCATAATCACAGTTATCGTGAACAAACAGATATCGAAATATGTCGATAAACGTAAAGAAGATCGCTCTCGCACTCTTCGACAAAAACAGTACTTTTATAATGTCTGTTATGATTTTTCTTATGGTAAAGATATTCGGATCTTTAATCTAAAAGATAAGCTTATAGGTGATTATCGTCGGAAAGCCTATAATTATCTTACAGTAATTAAAGATATCGCTAATAAGAAATTTAGTATCGGATTATTAGAATTATTGATGATGCTCTTACAAGATGGGGTAGCGTACTTCTTCATAATTCAAGGGTATTTTTCAGATAAGATTAGTCTAGGTGAAGTTGCTTTATATGTAGGAACTGTAATTGGTCTATCAACGACCTTAAGAAGATTAACTGAAGTCCTCAATACCTTGCAAATTGACGCAAATTACTGTAAGAGTTATTTTCAGTTCATGGATGATTCGTCTTATTACTCGTTTAATGGTAATTTACAAGCTTTCCCTAAGAATGAGACTTTAGAAATTGAATTCCGCAATGTTTCCTTTAAGTATCCGAACACAGATAAATGGATTTTGCGAAACTTCAACTTCAAAATAAATAAAGGTGAGCGTCTAGCTATTGTTGGAACAAATGGGGCAGGAAAATCAACGCTTGTAAAACTTATTACCGGATTATTTTACGTAAATGAAGGCGAAATCTTGGTTAATGGCGTTAATATAAAACAGTTTGACAAGTTGGAATATTGGAAGATGTTCTCGGTAGTATATCAAGATGTCTTTATCTATGCTTGTTCAGTCTTAGAAAATGTTATTGGTATAGATAATACTGAAGAACAAAAAGAACTAGGAAAAGCATGCATTGATATGATTAATCTAAGTAAAAAGATTAGATCATTGCCTAAAGGATACGATCAACAGTTATTAAAGATTATTGATGAAACAGGTGTGGAGTTATCTGGAGGAGAAAATCAAAAACTAGCGATTGCTCGAAGTTTATATAAAGACGCAAATATGGTTATTCTCGATGAACCTACAGCAAGTCTTGATCCCCTAGCAGAAGCAGAAATCTACCAATCATTTGATAATCTAGTAAAAGATAAAACCGCTATTTATATTTCTCATCGTTTAGCATCCACTAAGTTTTGTGATAAGATTGCTCTATTTACTGAAGAAGGTTTAGCGGAATATGGTAACCATGAAGAGTTAATGGCACTAAAAGGTAAGTATTATGAGATGTTTATGACCCAAAGTAAATACTATCAATTAGAGGGGAATACCAATGAATAAACATAAAAGAGTGTTCTGGAAGTTCATAAAATTTGCCTATAAAGCACATAAGAGTTATTTTTATATAATTTTATTTCAAGCCCTTGTATTAAGTGGATTAAACATCTTTAATGCTTACTCATTATCAATAATCATTAGTTATTTAGAAAATGGTGATTACCGATTAGCATTAATTGTTGGTGGTATCATCGTCCTTATTAATTTGTTCTTTAACTTTTTAAATAAATTATTTAAGCGATTGATTGAAGTAGAAGAAAATGCCTTGAAGGAAGCCATTCATTTAACTGTTACTAGTAAGTTGATGCGGTTACCTTATGCTTACTTAGAAGATCCCCACTATTTAGAGTTAAAAGAACGAGCAAAGTTTGCGATTGATAATCAAAATACCATCTATAATTTTCTTAATTCAATATCTCAATTACTCCAATACTTCTTTACGTTATCTGGATTAATAACAATTCTCTTAATATTTGATTATTTACTAGTGGTTATACTAGTAGTTGCTGTAATTATTAATGTATTACTAATAGCACTATCTTTAAAAACTCAAATTAAGTTTTATCAGGATTTAATCCCGATTAATCGTATCTATATATATTATTCTGATACTATACTTGATGAAAAACGTGCCAAAGACTATCGAATGTATTCAATTGGTGAACTTTTACAGAATAAGGCTATTGTATATGGAAATGAGACTCTTAAATATTTCCGTAAATTTGTGAAAAAAATGGGAATAATCACTTCAGGTATCCAAATCATTAATCATATCCAAACAGCATTAGTTTACATACTCGTGGCTTTAAGAACAATCAGAAATAAACTACCTATTAGTACCTTCTCATTACATATATCATGTGCTTTATCGTTTAGCCAAACCATAAGTAAGATGATCGAAGTAGGACTAACTTATTTACAAATGTTGCAATATTTAGGACCATTTATTGAGTTAGTTGAATTAGAAGAAGAAGCTTCTGTTGGCTCAATACCATTAAATGAAGAGATTAGCACCATTGAGTTTCGCAATGTTACATTTAGCTATCCAAGAAGCGATGAGATTATTCTTAATAATGTTTCCTTTACAATTAATGCTAAGGAAAAAATTGCGATTGTTGGTTTAAATGGGGCAGGTAAGACAACACTCATAAAACTATTATGCCGTCTATATAAACCCAATTCTGGCGATATTCTAGTTAATGGGATTTCCATTTATGATTATGAATATGATTCCTATATTAAGCAAATTAGCGCTGTCTTCCAAGATTGTAAGTTATTTGCTTACACATTAAAAGAAAATATCTTGAATGAAGAAGGTGATGAAAAGGTTGCTTATGAGGTAGCTTGTAAGGTAGGTCTAAAAGATAAGTTTGATACCTTGCCAGAAGGAATCAATAGCCTTTACACGAAGAGTTTTGGTGAAGGTGGAATTGAGTTATCAGGTGGAGAAGCGCAAAAAGTAGCGATTGCACGTGCCCTTTATAAAAATGCTTCGCTAGTTATACTTGATGAACCTACTAGTGCTTTAGATCCATTAGCTGAAGCCGAAATCTACCAAAACTTTAATGATTTGGTACAAGATAAGACAGCCATCTATATCTCCCATCGGATGAGTTCTTGTGTGTTCTGTGACCAGATCTTAGTATTTGATCAAGGAGAGATAAAAGATTTTGATTCTCATGAAAACCTCATTAAAAAGACTGAAAGTTTATATTACCATTTATTTATGACGCAAGCTAAAAGTTATCAATAGGCCAAAAGGCCTATTTTTTTGTTCATTAATTCTGAAAACATTTTCATAATTATTTTATTTAATTTTCAAAATACTTTGTGATAAAATTAACAATGTAAAGAATGTGAAAAAATTAACAAACTAAGGAGTGATATAAATGGAACAATTATTAAAAATGATTGAAGAAGTTCGGGAAGCACAAAAAGAATATTCACAATTTACTCAACAACAAGTTGATGAGATTTTTAGGCAAGCAGCAATGGCAGCAAATAATAATCGAATTAAATTAGCGAAGATGGCTGTTGAAGAAACAAAAATGGGTTTGGTTGAAGATAAGGTAATAAAAAATCATTTTGCGAGTGAATTTATCTATAATAAATACAAGGATGAGAAGACATGTGGTGTAATTGAAAGGGATGAAGCCTTTGGAATCGTGAAGATTGCGGAACCAATTGGTGTAATTGCCGCCATTGTACCAACAACTAATCCTACTTCTACGGTAATCTTCAAAGCCTTAATTGCGTTAAAGACACGAAATGGGATTATCTTCTCTCCTCATCCTCGAGCAAAGAAAGCAACAATTGAAGCTGCGAAGATAATTCTTGATGCAGCTATTAAGGCTGGTGCACCTAAGAATATCATTGGTTGGATTGAAGAGCCAACAGTAGAATTATCACAACGGTTAATGCGAGAATGTGACTTAGTTTTAGCTACTGGTGGTCCTGGTATGGTACGTGCTGCCTATTCCTCAGGTAAACCTGCAATTGGTGTAGGTGCTGGTAATACACCAGCGATAATTGATGAAACAGCACATGTCAAGATGGCTGTTAACTCAATCATCCTTTCAAAAAGTTTTGATAATGGGGTTATCTGTGCCTCAGAGCAATCAGTTATCGTACTTGAAGAGGTATATGAAGAAGTTAAGAAAGAGTTCATCGAACGTGGGTGTTATTTTTTAACACCTGATGAAATAGATAGCATAAGAAAAGTTATTATGATCAATGGACAATTAAATGCGAGAATTGTGGGGCAAAAAGCTGTGACAATTTCCAAGTTAGCTGGTATTGAAGTCAGTGATAACACGAAAATCCTTATCGGTGAAGTCGCAGATGTAGAGGAAACAGATCCGTTTGCTCATGAAAAACTATCACCAATTCTTGCAATGTACAAGGTACAAACCTTTGAAGAAGCATTAGATAAAGCAGAGAAGTTAATTGAAATCGGTGGATTTGGGCATACATCAGTTCTCTATACTGATCAAATTAGAAGTCGTCATCGAATTAATCAGTTTAGTGCTAGGATGAAAACAGGTAGAACTATTATCAATATGCCCTCAAGTCAAGGAGCAATTGGTGATATCTATAACTTCAAACTAGAACCATCTTTAACTCTAGGATGTGGTTCTTGGGGTGGAAACTCAGTCAGTGAAAATGTAGGAGTGAAACATTTATTAAACATTAAAACAGTTGCAGAAAGACGGGAGAATATGTTGTGGTTTAGAGTACCAGAAAAGATTTACTTCAAATTTGGCTCATTACCAACTGCTTTACAAGAATTAAAGGACATGAACAAGAAAAAGGTAATGATAGTCACAGATAAAGATCTCTATCATTTAGGGTATCATCATCGTATTACTAGTATCCTTGATCGATTAGGGATGGATTACGATATTTTCTATGAGGTAGAACCAGATCCAACTTTGAGTTGTGCAATTAAAGGTGCACGAAAAATGTTAGAGTATCAACCCGATACCATTATCGCACTAGGTGGTGGTTCACCGATGGATGCAGCTAAGATAATGTGGTTGTTGTATGAGCATCCAGGTATTGATTTTCATGAACTTGCTTTAAGGTTTATGGATATTAGGAAACGCGTATTCCGCTTCCCCAAACTTAATCAAAAAGCAATGTTAGTAGCTATTCCCACTACCGCAGGAACTGGTAGTGAGGTTACACCTTTTGCGGTTATTACTGATGAGAAAACTCATATTAAATATCCATTAGCTGATTATGAGTTAACACCACAAATGGCAATTATTGATGCTGAACTTATGATGGCAATGCCAAAAGGATTAACAGCAGCTAGTGGTATTGATGCTTTAACTCATGCAATTGAAGCATACGTATCAGTATTAGCTTCAGAGTATACTAATGGATTAGCATTAGAAGCAATTAGATTAATTTTTAAATACCTACCGCAAGCGTATAATGATGGGATGTTTAACGTGAAAGCAAGAGAAAAAATGGCTCATGCGGCTACTATTGCGGGAATGGCTTTTGCGAATGCTTTCTTAGGTATTTGTCACTCAATGGCACACCAATTAGGAGCGAAGTTTAAGATTCCTCATGGAGTTGCCAATGGTTTGTTAATTAGTGAAGTAATTAGATTTAATTCAGTCGATAATCCAGCTAAACAAGCAACCTTCCCCCAATACAAATATCCTAATGCGAAGTCACGTTATGCTAGGATTGCCGATTATCTCCAACTTGGTGGTAATAACGATGATGAAAAAGTAGAATTATTAATCCAAGCAATTGAAAACTTAAAAAAAGAAATAAATATTCCAAGATGTATAAAAGACTGTGGGGTAACTCACGAAGAGTTCTTTAGTAAACTCGATGAATTAAGTGAACAAGCATTTGATGACCAATGTACAGTAGCTAACCCTCGTTATCCTTTAATTAGCGAACTGAAAGATTTGTACATAAAATGTTTTGAATAAAAGTATTAAAATCGACAGAAACATGTTATAATCCTACATAAAGGATGTGGGAATATGATTGTTTTTGTCGGAGCAAGTGCCAGTGGCAAAACAGAATTAGCACGAATTTTATGTAACAAATATAACTACAAGAAATGCATTACCACTACTACTAGACCGATGCGTCTCAATGAAAAGCAAGATATCGATTATCATTTTCTTGATAAGGTTACTTTTGAAAAAATGATAAGAGCTGATTTATTTGTAGAAGTAACAGAATACCAAGGAAATTACTATGGTATCCAAAAACAAGATGTTTCGACCGATGGAGTGGTAATCGTAGATCCAAATGGCGCAAATTCATTAATAAAAGTATTTGACAATAAAATCTTTGTGGTTTTCGTCGATTCTCCCCAAGAACTACGAAAAAAAAGGATGTTAATGCGTGGTGATGCTTTAGAGTCAGTGGAAAACCGCATCTTAAAAGATGAAGAAATCTTTAGAAAAGAAAACTTATTAAGAGTAAATCTCCATTTGAAGAATGAAAACAATTCTTTAGAAGAATTGGCGTTAGTAGTACATGAAGCATACCAAAAATTCTTGAATAATTAGTATCTAAACCTTCTAATCAAGTTATTAGAAGGTTTTTATTTTCGCCTTCATATGCCATTAACCACTAATCATTATTGAGTGGTAGTAGGTTAAATGTTATAATCTAATTGTCATTATAATAAGTATATCGAAATATAGGAGATAATTATGCGTTATGAACTATTAATCTTCGATGCTGATGATACCTTGTTTGATTTTCGTAAAGCTGAAAAAGAAGCACTAGAAAACTGTCTCAAAGATTTTAATATTAATTATGATGAAAGAGTCTTACAAACATTTATTAAAATCAACTTAGATGTTTGGCATGAGTTAGAGAAAGGTTTATTAACACAACAGGAATTAAGAAGCGAACGCTTTAGGAGATTCAAGGATACTCTAAACTTATCATTTAATGAAGTAGTTGTAGCAGAGCGTTATCTAGAATATTTAGCGAAAGCTTCTTACTTGTTTCCTGATGTGGAAAGATTAATCCAAAAACTTGCTAGTAACTATAAACTAATTTTATTATCTAATGGATTAAGTTATGTCCAAAATAACCGACTAAGAAAGTCGGTTATTGCTAAGTATTTTGATGATATTATTATCTCGGAAGATGTGGGCATGGCAAAACCAGATCCCCGTATCTTTGAATTAGCATTAGCGCGAGTTAATTACTTTGAAAAGCAAAAAGTTCTTATGATTGGTGATAGTTTAAGTAGTGATATTTTAGGGGGTAATAGATTTGGTATTAATACTTGCTGGTTAAATTGGAAATATAAAGTAAATGATACTAACATTATACCGACTTATGAAGTGCACAGTTTAGGAGAATTAGAAGAGTTATTAGAGTTGAGGGAGACAAATGATTGATGTAAAGAGAACATATGATGCTAAGAATGCTCTATGTAGTGAGATCATCCTAAATATCTTCTTATTGATGAAAGAAATGCAAATAGGTGAGATATTAGAAGTAACTACTTATGATTTAACTGCTTACGATGAAATATCAGCTTGGTGCAGGATGCAAGGACATGAACTAGTTTATTATGAAGAGTTAGGGATTATAAAATCTAAGTTTTATATTAAAAAGGGAAGGGAAGATAGATAATGAAAATAGCTATAAGTATTACATATAGTAAAAATGATGCTGAACGAGCTACCTTTGCGTTTATGATGGCTAATAACAGTCTAGCATCAGGTAATGAAACAGTAGTATTTTTGAATCTCGATGGTGTTTATTTGGCGACAGAACACTATGCCGATGATATTCAAGTGGAGGATTTACCTAAATTAAAAGACTTACTTGATAAATACCTCGAAAATGGTGGTCTTCTCTGGGTATGTGGTACATGTTATAACAAGAGAAAGCTTAAGCAAGAGAGTTTGATTGAAGGTGCTAAAATCATTGGTCAAGTAACTTTTTTAGAATTCTTATCACAAGGAGCAGCTTGTATTAATTATTAGAAGGCGGTTTAAAAGCCGCTTTTTTTATTGTAATTTACCAAAGTAAAGCGCTTACAATTATTATTTAAAACGAACTGAATACGCTTGATTTTGTTTATTATTTCACATATAATAGTAAATGGATAATCATGGAAGCACTTATGTACTGGTGTGCATACAGGTCTTCAAAACCTTGTTGTGAGTGTAACAGCTCATAGGTGGGTTAGATTCCCATGTGCTTCCGCCATTTTTATTTTAGAGGTGATTCTATGAACACCAGAGCTGAATTAATCAACATCACAAGATATAGTTGTGGCGGTGGTTGAGCTGCAAAAGTAGGACCGGAGGTCCTAAGTCGCATCGTTAGTAGTTTGCCTAAACAAGTTGATTCACGCTTAGTTTTAGGATTTGAAAGTAGCGATGACGCCGCAGTTATTGAACTAGATGAGCACCGATACTTAATTAACACCGTCGATTTTTTTACGCCTATTTATAATGATCCTTATGTGTTTGGTCAAATTGCCAGTGCTAATGCCTTAAGTGATATTTATGCAATGGGTGGCACTGTGCTTAATTGTTTAAATATATTATCATTTCCCTCTGAAGTAGATGAGAAAGTCATCTCTGAAATCTTACGTGGTGCTTATGATAAGGTAATAGAGGCTAATGGAGTAATTGCTGGTGGTCATACGATTTCTACTGACCACATTATTTATGGTTTATCCGTGAATGGTTTTGTCGAAAAAAGTAAGTTGAAAACCAATAGTGGAGCATTTCCAAATCAGAAACTCATTTTAACAAAGAAACTAGGTACAGGTATTTATGCAAAAGAAATAAATTTGAATAAAGATGCTAGTGATTGTCAAGAGGTTATTACATCAATGATTACACTTAACAAGAAAGCCTCCGAAATCATGCATAAGTATCGTGTTAGTGCAGTAACGGATGTAACGGGTTTTGGATTAATAGGACATTTATGTGAAATTGCTCAAGCAAGTAACGTATCCATTACTGTATATATGGATACATTACCGCTATTTGATAGGACTCGAGAATTAGCATTAATATATCCAAATGGGGGAATGAAACGTAATTTTAGTCATTTTGGAAAACATGTGCAAATTGATGAAAGAATTAATACACAAGCTAACATCAATATTCTTTTTGATCCCCAAACTAGTGGAGGATTACTAATCGTTATTGATAATAATGATGCTGAAGAATTACTAAATGAGCTACATAACGAGGGTATAAATGCAGCAAGAATTATTGGTGAAACTGATATTTTAACAGATAAGTTTATAAAAGTTAAATAAGGAATAAGTGAGAAGTTATGAGTGATTTATATCGGGAAATACCTCAAGTTGCGAAATTATTAGAACTAGAACCGATAAGAGCATACTTAGACCGATTTTACTTACCAGAAATTAAGCAAGTTATAAATTATACTCTATCTGAAATCAGGAATAGAATAAAGAATAATGAGATTAAAGAGATAAAGCATACTGATATCATTAACTTAATTATTGAAAACTTAGAGAAAAAGCGTATTTACTCATTGACAAAAGTGATAAACGGAACAGGTACGATAATCCATACCAATCTAGGTCGTTCTTTGTTATCAGAAACAGCGGTTATGCATGTGGTCGAAATCTGCACTAATTATAATAACCTTGAATACGACCTCGTAAAAGGAGAACGTGGCAGCCGCTATGAGCATGTTGAGGGAATGATAGCTGAGTTAGTTGGAAGTGAATCTTGTCTTGTAGTTAATAATAATGCTGCTGCTGTATTATTATGTGTTACTGCTTTTGCGAAAGGTAAAGACGTTGTTGTTAGTCGGGGAGAATTAGTTGAAATAGGCGGTTCTTTTCGTGTCCCCGAAATAATTGAAACATCAGGAGCGATTCTTAAAGAAGTAGGAACCACTAATCGTACCCATTTAACTGATTATGATAAAGCAACAAATGAAAATACAGCAATATATTTGAAAGTACACCCTTCTAATTATCAAATCATTGGGTTTACTAATAGTGTTTCCAATGAGGAGATCGTTAAATTAGCCAACAAGAAGAGAAAAGAACTTGGGCAACATATTATTACTATGGAAGATTTAGGTAGTGGTTGTCTAATTGATTTAAGTTCCTGTGGTTATAAAGAAAGTTTGGTTTCTGATTCAGTTAAAAGTGGGATTGATCTCGTCACATTTAGTGGCGATAAATTACTAGGTGGGCCACAAGCAGGAATTATTGTTGGTAGGAAAATTTTAATTGATAAATTAAAAAAGCACCCACTTTTACGCGCTTTTCGGGTAGATAAAATGAACATTGCGGCATTAGAAGGTACTTTGCGCGATTATTATGAAGAAGATAAAGCGAAAAAAAGTATACCAACTCTTAAGATGATTCATTATTCAGAAAATGAACTTTATCAAAGAGCTACAACTTTAAGTGATAGAATTAAGGGAATCGAGAATATAAGTAGTAAAGTTATTAAAGTTAACTCCACGATAGGTGGAGGATCATTACCGCAAAGTCAGTTACCAAGTTATGGTGTTACTATTAGTATCAGAAATTATCCCGCTTATGAAATAGAAGCATTACTAAGAAATCAAGAAGTTCCCATCATTGGTCGTATTGTCAATGATATGTTTATCCTTGATGTAAGAACCTTGCTAGATAGCGACATTGATATAATTGTAGCTACTTTAGAGAGAGTTGGGAGATAACCATGGAAAACTTCGTTATTGGTACTGCCGGACATGTTGATCATGGTAAAACCTCATTAATAAAAGCATTAACGGGTATTAATACTGATACATTATTAGAAGAACAACGTCGGGGTATTTCCATTAATTTAGGATTTGCATATTTACCATTAGCTGAAAACTTAACAGTGGGAATAGTCGATGTACCTGGTCATGAACGCTTTATCAAAAACATGTTAGCTGGTGTATGTGGTATTAACCTAATTCTCTTAACTGTTGCAGCTGATGATGGTATTATGCCACAAACCAGAGAACATATGGAGATTATTGATTTTCTTCATATAAAGAATATTATTGCGGTAATCACCAAAACTGATTTAGTAACTAGAGAACGAATTGAGGAAGTCAAAGCGCAAATTAGGAAAGAGTTTAATATCGAAAAAATCGTTGAATTCAGCATAAATAAACCTGAAACTACAAAAGTTGTTTTAGCAGCAATTAAAGAAAACTATTTTGCATACGAATCTCAAGAAGATTATCTTTTTCGCTTACCAGTTGATCGGGTTTTCGTTGTGAAGGGATTTGGCGTAGTAGTTACAGGTTCTTCGCTTTCTGGTCAGGTTAAAATCGGTGATGAGTTAGAAATTTTACCAGATAAAGTTAGAGTGAAAGTTAAAGGCATTGAATGTTTTAATCAAAAAAGAAGTATTGCCTATAAGCATATGCGGGTGGCGTTAAATCTTGGTGGCGTAAAAAAAGAAGAATTAGCCCGGGGTAAAATCCTTGCATCTGTTGGTGCCTTTTCTAGACCTACCAAGATAATTGACGTAAAGATTACTACTTCTAAATACTTAAAAGAACCATTAAAACATTTAGAACATCTTAAATTTTACTATTTGGCTAAAGAAATCAAATGCCAAGTAAAACTGTTTGACCATAAAGAAGTCACAAAAAGTGTGACTGTTTATGGCCAGATACTTCTTGATGAAGCTATATATGCACATATAAACGATTTAGGTGTGTTAAGAAGATTAAGTCCTGTGCAAACAATAGCTGGTGTTGAAATCATCAATGTCTTTGGTGATTACGTTAAAAAGAATGATTACTTATATGTTGAAATGTTAAAGTTATTTGAAAAGAAAAATTATGAAGTATTAATTCCATTACTTATTGACAAACATCAATTTATCACAATCAAAGAGTTACGAGAAAGATTAAATCTAAGTAATATAGATTTATTATTGAGTATTGTTCATAAAAATGGATATGTCTTTTCAAATCAAACCTGTTTAACCTTTAATAGGTTTAATGAGATAAAGGATAGAATTATCACTAAGGTCAATCAATATCATCAGTCGCATCCTTATGAGCAAGGTATTAATAAATTACAACTACTACAAGAGTTAGAACTTGGAGAGATACATACCAAAGTCTTTACAGAAATACTAGAGAAAATACCTGAAATAATGATTATTAATGAGAGGGTAAAAGCTAGAGACTATCATGTAAAGTATAACCAAGAAGAATTAAGAATAGTTAATAACCTTAAAAACTATCTTGATAGTTTTAACTACAAACCACCCAAAATAAATGATGTTTTAGCTAATATAAAGGGTAAAAGTGTAAAAGGTATCTTATATTCTTTAATAAAAAATAAAGAATTAATTCAATTAGATGAAGAATTCTGTATAACAAAAGATAAGTATGAAGAAATGATAAAATTATTTGACCGTTATTTTGATAAACATATCATCCTCACTCTTAATGATGCTAGGGATTTATTAGATACAAGTAGAAAATACTTAGTGTTATTCTTAGAATATCTAGACAAAGTTGGGTATACAAGAAGAGTTGAAGAGGGTCGAGTAAAAAAATGAAAGTTATTGTTACGAATAACCCACAAGTTAATGATATTTGTAAGGATAAAAATGTTATTTATTTAGATGGTTACGATTTTGTTGATGTATTGACTAAAACAAGAGACTTAATACATCAAAACTACATCTTACTAACTCACCCTTTAGCTAGTAATCTAATGCCTGATAAAACAATTTATAAGACTGTTATTTTAGAAAAGGGTACAGAGTTGGATTATGGTTCATTAAACTTGATCGAAGATGCTGTTTTTTTTGCGGGGAATAGTAAACATAAATTGAATAAAGCGGGATTAAGTGAAAGTATCTTAAAAGATTTACAATTAGTTGATTTGGAAATGGTAAAAGATGTCTTGAGGGAAATAACGGAGGGATAAAAATGATTCATAAATGTGATGTATTAATTATTGGTGCTGGTCCAGCAGGATGTAGTGCAGCGATTTATGCGGCAAGAGGTAAGCTTGATACCATTGTCTTAGACAAGGGTAGTCCAGGTGGGCAAATTATCATTACTGCTGAAGTTGCAAATTATCCTGGCTGTCCTAATGATACTGGCCCCGATTTAATGGAACGCATGGTTAAGCAAGCAGAAGATTTTGGAGCGAAGTTTATTTGTGATGAAGTAATTGGCGTGGATTTTTCTGATAAAGTAAAGATAGTAAAAACACCAGAACATGAGTACCATGCGAAGGCAGTAATCATTGCGACAGGTGCTAATCCGCGTAAATTAGGTTGTCCTGGTGAATTAGAGTTCACTGGTAAAGGTGTATCTTATTGTGCTACCTGTGATGCAGACTTTTTCCGCGATTTAGAGGTATTTGTGATTGGCGGTGGTGATACTGCCGTTGAAGAAGGGATGTATTTAACCAAGTTTGCGCGGAAAGTTTACTTGGTGCATAGACGGGCTGAATTAAGAGCTGCTAAAAGTATCCAAGAAAAAGCCTTTAAGAATAATAAAATGGAATTTATTTGGGACACAGTGGTGGATGAAATCAAAGGTGATGGAGTAGTTCAATCAATCGTGTTAAGAAATGTGAAAACTGGAGAAGTAAAGGAATATAAAGCTATGGAAGAAGATGGCATCATCGGGGTCTTCCCCTTTATTGGTGTTATACCTAATTCAAAACTTTTTGAAGGTATTATTGAGATGGAAGATGGTTACATCAAGACCAACGACAAGATGGAAACCAATATCCCGGGAGTCTACGCTGCTGGGGATGTGCGGGTAAAGACATTAAGACAAGTAGTAACAGCTACTAGTGATGGCGCAATTGCGAGTTTTGAAGCTGAGAGATATATTGAATCTAATTTTTAATGGAGGGATAATATGTTAGAAGTTACAAAGGACACTTTTGATCAAGAAGTACTACAAGCTAGTGGTTTAGTACTTGTTGATTATTGGAATGAGGGGTGTGAACCTTGTAAGGCATTAATGCCTCATATGGAAGAATTGGCAAAAAAATATCCGGAAGTTAAATTTTGTAAGTTAAATACTTCCTTAGCCCGTCGCTTAGTGATTTCTCAACGCATTCTCGGTTTACCAACGATATCTTTATACCGTAATGGTGTAAAGATTGATGAAGTAACTAAGGAAAATGCGACTATTAAAAATATTGAGGATATGATTAAAAAGTATATATAAGAAAGGGAGGGGGTAAAATGAGACTCGAAGTAGGTAATATTTATGTAAAAGATGTAGTACTGGGAGATAAAACTGCGCTAGAAGATCATGTACTTTATTTAAATACGAAAGAGTTAAAGAACTTGGTCTTAGAAGATGAACGAATCAAAGATGTAAATGTTGTCCTAGCTAAACCAGGGGAAAGTAAAAGGATTACACCAGTTAAAGATGTTATTGAACCAAGAGTAAAGGTTAATGGTGGAGGTACCATTTTCCCAGGAATCATCGGTAAAGTTGATACTGTAGGAAGTGGACGTACTCATGTATTAAAGGGGACTGCAGTAGTAACTGTTGGTAAAATCGTTGGATTCCAAGAAGGTATCATTGATATGACAGGTCCAGGTGCCGAATACACTCCATTTTCTAAATTGCTCAATATCTGTATTGTTTTAGAACCGATAAATGGTCTTAAACAACATGATTATGAAACTAGTGCTCGTTTAGCTGGGTTAAAAGTTGCAGCTTTCATCGGTCAGGTCGCCAAAGATTTAGAACCAGATGAAATTCTTACGTATGAAACTAAACCTATTACTGAGCAATTAAATGAATATCCTGACCTACCTAAAGTTGGTTATGTCTATATGTTACAAACCCAGGGATTACTACATGATACCTATGTCTATGGGGTTGATGCTAAACAAATCATTCCCACTTTGATTTACCCAACGGAAGTGATGGATGGTGCAATTGTAAGTGGGAACTGTGTGTCAGCTTGTGATAAAAACACCACTTATCATCACTTAAATAATCCAATTATTCAGGAATTATATAAGCATCATGGAGTAGACTTGAACTTTATTGGTGTTATTATTACTAATGAAAATGTTTATCTAGCTGATAAAGAGCGGTCCTCAAATTACACCGCAAAATTAGCTAAGTTTTTAGGTCTTGATGGAGTAATAATCTCCCAAGAAGGATTTGGTAATCCCGATACTGATTTGATTATGAACTGTAAGAAGATTGAGTTAAATGGCATAAAAACCGTAATCGTAACAGATGAATACGCAGGACGAGACGGATTAAGTCAATCACTTGCTGATGCTGATCCCTTAGCTACCGCAGTAGTGACAGGTGGAAATGCGAATGAGGTAATTGTTTTACCGCCCATGGATGAAGTTATCGGAAGTTATGCCTATGTTAACACGATTGCGGGTGGATTTGACGGCTCGTTAAGAGCAGATGGATCCATTGAAGTGGAAATTCAAGCGATTACTGGAGCAACTAATGAGTTAGGCTTTAATAAATTAAGTGCAAAAACAATTTAAAGGAGGTAAGTTATGAGCATCTTTGAAAACAAAAAGTACATTCTCATTGGTGACCGGGATGGTATTCCTGGGGAAACATTACGAGCTGTTGTTGAGCACATTATTGGTAGTGAAGTTATCTTCGCAACAACTGAGTGCTTTGTCTGAACGGCTGCAGGGGCTATGGATTTAGAAAATCAAAAACGGATTAAAGAACTAACAGAAACTTATGGTCCAGAAAATATCATTGTTGTGCTAGGTGCAGGTGAAGCAGAAATTAGTGGTTTAGCAGCAGAAACAGTCACAATAGGAGATCCAACTTATGCTGGTTGTTTAACTGGAGTAAGTTTAGGATTAGGTGTCTATCATGCTGTTGAGCCAGTCTTTAAAGAAGCTTGCCCACAAGATGTTTATGAAGAACATCTAGGAATGATGGAAATGATTCTTGATATTGAAGGTATTTCCAATGAAGTTAGTTCAATCCGTGATCAATATTCACAATATAATAAATAATTTGATTTTCTAAGCCATAGATATAAGGCTCAGGTTGAGCCTTATTAGAGAGAGATAGAAAAGAATAGAGGGATAGTATGGCATATAAAGTAATTCATTATATTAATCAGTTCTTTGCCAATATTGGTGGCGAGGAAATGGCCCATATCCCCCCTGAAGTACGTGTGGGAGCACTTGGTCCAGGTTTAGGGCTTATGCGGGAGTTCCAAGGTGAAGTAGAAATTGTCGCTACGATTATTTGTGGTGATTCCTACTTTAACGAAAATCCCGAACAAGCTACAAGAACGATTATTGAAATGATTAAACCTTATAATATTGATGGATTTATTGCTGGACCTGCCTTTAATGCTGGGCGATATGGCACAGCTTGTGGGGCAATCTGTAAAACTGTTCAAGATGAATTACATGTTCCAGCGATAACAGGAATGTATATTGAAAATCCCGGTGTTGATCTTTACCGAAAGGATATCTACATCATTGAAACATCTAATGCGGCTACAGGTATGCGTAAAGCTCTTCCACTAATGGCTAATCTCATCAAGAAGTTAATGAAAAGCGAAGAGATACTTGATCCAAAAGTAGAAGGATGTATTCCAAAAGGGAAACGGAAGAATTATTTCGCAGAAGAAACTGGAGCTATGCGTGCTGTGAAAATGCTATTGAAAAAACTAAAAGGGGAAGAGTTTGAAACGGAATATCCTATGCCTGAGTTTGATAGAGTGACACCTGGTAAAGCACTTAATGATTTACGCAAAGCAAGAATTGCTTTAGTAACTTCAGGTGGGATTGTACCAAAAGGTAATCCAGATCATATTGAAAGTTCTTCAGCTTCTAGATTTGGTATCTATGATATTAGTGATGTAATGGCTTTAACTAATGATAAATATCAAACAGCCCATGGCGGTTATGACCCTGTATATGCTAATGAAGATCCAAATCGAGTTTTACCCCTTGATGTATTACGCGACTTAGAAAAAGAAGGTGTAATAGGTTCAATTCACCCATACTTCTATACGACAGTTGGTAATGGTACAGCAGTTAAGAGTGCTAAAGCCTTCTCAGAACAAATTGCGGAGCATTTAAGACAAGATGGTGTTGATGCTGTTATCTTGACTAGTACTTGAGGTACCTGTACGCGTTGCGGTGCAACGATGGTAAAAGGTATTGAAGCTACTGGTATTCCTGTTGTACACATTTGTACAATCGTACCGATTTCGAAAACTGTTGGTGCTAATCGGATTGTACCAGCTGTAGCGATTCCTCATCCATTAGGTAATCCCAAATTACCTAAAGAGGAAGAATACAAGTTAAGAAGAAAAATCGTTGAAAAAGCCTTAAAGGCTTTAACTACGGAAATCACTGAGCAAACAGTATTTGAATAAAAGGGGTGTTTTAACACCCCTTTTTATGGGAGGTAAATGTTATGGCTAAAGCAGTCTTAAAAGGAGCTAGTTATACATTAATTCATGTACCCGATTTATTAGAACACATGGGTACAACACAAACCACTTCTAGCTCAGATAGCGATTATATCAAGAATTTAAGAAATCATTTACGTACTTATGAACAAGTCATCAACTACTTACCTAATCAAGTTTACATTGGTAATTTGCATCCTGATGAGCTACGGAATTATCCTCGCCCATTCTGCTCAGCAAATTATCAAGATGGTAAAAGATTTGGTCCTTTCGGAGAAATAATGCCAGAAAATGAGTTTTACTTATTTATTAAGTTAGCTGATAGTTTTAACTTAGTAATGCTCGAAGAGAACTTCTTAAATGACACATTAGAAGAATATAAGAAACATCCTATCTGTAAAGAAGAAGAAATTAAAGCCTTGATAGGAAAAGGTGTAAAGATAGAAGTAATTGAAGAAGCAGTAAAAGAGGGAGCGGAAGGACTATATTATCTTAATAACCTCGTAGGTTGTGTTAAAAAAGCTCATGATATTGATGTCAACCTTTCAAGTCATGTTATGTGTGAAAACCTCGTTGCGAAAGCGAGTGCTGCCTTCGTTATAAAACATTTGTTAGCTCAAGGAGTAATTGATACTGATCAAATCAACTATGTAATTGAGTGTAGTGAAGAAGCTTGTGGTGACATGAATCAACGCGGTGGTGGTAATTTTGCGAAATCCATCGCCGAAATGGCTGGCTTAGTAAATGCGGGTGGTTGCGATGTACGAGCATTTTGTGCTGGTCCTACCCATGCCTTAATCCATGCTGCTAGTTTAGTAGAAGCAGGTGTTTATGATAATGTCCTAGTTGTAGCTGGCGGTACAACCGCTAAACTAGGAATGAATGGTCGGGACCATATGAAAAAGGGTTATCCACTCTTAGAAGATGTCTTAGGAACATTTGCGCTACTTATTTCTAAAAATGATGGTAAGTCTCCAGTCATCCGTACTGATATTGTCGGAACTCATCATGTTAGTGCAGGAAGTAGCCCCCAAAATGTGATGAAAGTATTAATTGAAGAACCTCTTAAACGAAATAATCTTAAAATTTCTGATGTTGATAAATATTCCGTTGAGATGCAAAACCCTGATATTACTAGTCTTGCTGGTGCTGGTGATGTTCCTTTAGCTAATTATAAGATGATTGCAGCCCTTGCAGCTCTAAATGGCGAAATTGGTAAAGAAGATATCATCAAGTTTACGGAAGAACATGGTATGGTTGGCTGGGCACCAACGCAAGGCCACATACCTTCTGGTGTACCTTATTGCGGACATCTTTTAAACGAATTAACTACTGATACTAAAATTAATCGGGTTATGTTAGTAGGGAAGGGATCACTTTTCTTAGCAAGAATGACCAATCTCTTTGATGGTATTAGCGTTGTGATTGAACGAAATAAACCTCAAGAAGAAGTCAAAGAGATAACTAAAGCAGAGATTAAGCAAATAATCGCTGAATCATTAAAAGAATTTGCGATTTCTCTAAAGGCAAAGTGGGGTCAAAAATGAGTACAGATATCAAGAGTTTAATCAGTGAGACATTTTTAGAAATCGCAAAGGCAATCGAAAGTGGAGAGTACAGAGACCGTATCAAAATCGGTTTAACCACATTGGGTAGCGAATTAGGTGTAGAAGAAGTAATTAAAGGTGGACTAGAAGCAAGTAAATCACAACTTTTTGATGTCGTATTAATCGGTCCAAAAACTGATTGTTCTTTAGAAGTGTTTGAGGCTAATGATGAACAAGAAGCTCATAAAGTTATGAATAGACTCTTAGATGAAGGTTATATTCAGGCTTGTGTAACCATGCATTATCCCTTTCCAATTGGGGTAGCCACTGTAGGAAGAATAATTACACCTGCTAAAGGAAAAGAGTTAATCCTTGCGACAACTACTGGTACCAGTGATACTAATAGAACAATTGCGATGATAAAAAACGCAATATATGGGATTATTACCGCCAAAGCACTAGGAAATAGTAAACCTACTATAGGTATCTTAAATGTGGAAAATGCGCCTAGTGTGGAAAGATTATTAAGTAAATTAACCGAGAATGGGTATGAATTACATTTTGGTGAAAGTATCAGAACCGATAAAGGTGCTATCATGCGGGGGAATGATTTTATTAACCCCTCTTGTGACGTAATGGTCACTGATACTTTAACAGGAAATATCTTAATGAAACTCTTCTCTAGTTTTACCACTGGTGGGAATTATGAAGTAATAGGATATGGCTATGGGCCAGGAATAGGCTTTGGATATGATCGCATTATTAACATCATTTCTCGTGCTTCTGGTGCACCAGTTATCAAAAATGCCTTGATATATGCTTATGAAGTTATTAAAGGTAATATAAAGACTATAATACAAGAAGAATATACGAAGTTACAAAAAGCTAGTTTCTTTGACTTGATTGATAGTATAAAGCAAGATACTCCCGTACAAATGAAAACTGATGAAGAGAGTCAAGAACCACTTAAAGAAATCGTCTCAGAAGAGATTACTGGAATTGAGATCTTTGAATTAGATAATGCGGTAAAAGTCTTAAAAACGAAGGGAATCTATGCTGAAAGCGGGATGGGTTGTACCGGACCTGTTGTGCTTGTTTCAACTAAGAATAAAGAACAGGCAATAAGCATTCTCAAGGTCCATAAATATTTATAGGTCTTAAGTTCGCCCTTAAGACCTTTTTAATAATAATTATCTTATTATGGTTATAGCATGGTATAATTATCCTAATAAGGATAAAATGAGGTAGTAGTATGCCATTAATAAAGGAACCTATAAAACTTAAGAATAATGACGATGATAAGTACCCCTTTTCTGTTCCTATCATTAAGAATCTTGATTTTTTAGATTTATCACATAATGTGACGATAATTGTCGGTGAGAATGGTAGTGGAAAATCGACATTATTAGAGATTGTTGCGATGAAACTAAAACTGTATCGCATTAGTTTCGATAGTAGTTATCAAGATGAAGAATTCTTAGATTTGAAGCAAGCGATAAAGGATTTTAAGATTACATATAAGGTAAAACCACAAGGTTTTTTCTTTCGTAGTGAAGACTTTATAACATACTTACACTTTTTAGAACATGCTAAAAGAGAAGCTTATGCTGAGATTAATAGGATTAAAGAAGAATACCAGTATAAATGTACCTTAGCAAAGAGTCTAGCGATGATGCCCCATTATCGTACACTAAATGATATCGAAAGTATGTATAATAATCCTTTACTAGAAGTATCGCACGGAGAGTCCTATCTTGACTTTTTTAAATCCCGCTTAAAACCTAACTCATTATACATTCTTGATGAAGCTGAAGTTCCCTTATCAATTCAAAATCAGTTAACTTTACTGTTAATGATTAAAGAAGCAGTTGATGACGGTTGTCAGTTTATTATTTCAACTCATTCACCTGTCTTAATGAGTTATCCTAATGCTTGTTTATATGAAATCAAGAATGATATTATCGAAAAAGTTAGTTATGATGAAATTACTTCAGTAAGATTATTAAAAGATTTTCTCAACTATAAAGACAACTATCTTAGGCATCTATTCGAATAATTGGAAATTGAACCAGCGTAATTTCTCATCAGTTAGATTGGGGAATTGTTGGTAATGTGGTATAAAATTATTCCTTAATTTTTCTGCAAGTTGATATGCTTCCTGTAAATACTTATTATACTCATTGTTTCGCTTAATTGTTGTATTTGGTATAGGAGTTATATCTAGAGCACTTAAAATACCAAAGGAATCTACTTGATTGTTATAACTATATAAGTAATTATGTCTCCATACGCCAGTATGGAGATTTATTTTATATTGCGAAAGGAGCAAATAGCCATATCTAGCAATAAATTTTATAGCTTCTATAATGTAATTAACATCTTCATCACTCATTAAATAATGGAAACTGATACGTACAAACCCTGGTCGAAGTGCACCAATAACATTAACTCTACTTTCAATAAGATTTGAAGTTTCTTGATCAATTTTTAGTAACCGATGTGCATAAGGACCAGCACAAGCACAACCAGCACGTGATTGAATGCCGAAGAGGTCATTAAGTAAGCGACTAACAAATTTATGATGAAGGAGTTTTTCTTGATGTTTAATGTTAAATGAAATGATGCTAATTCTTTTTTTATGGTCTTTTGGACCATAAATGATGATATTAGGTTCCTCACTTAGAGAAGCTAATGCTTTATTAAGATATTTATCTTCGATAGTTAAGATATTGTTAATGCCGAAATGATCTTTAAATTCAAAGGCAAGGGAAGCTTTAAGAATTTGCAGTATACCAGGAGTACCAGCATTTTCTCTTGCTTCGACATCATCAACAAACTTGTAACAATAAGGACTCACAAAGGAAACAGTCCCACCACCAGCAACTGTTGGGGGATAAAAAGGACTATATAAATTTTTATTAATCACTAAGAGACCACAGGACCCTGGTCCTCCGATAAATTTATGAGGGGAGATAAAAATCGCATCTAAATAACTTTCAGCATCTTTATTCATATTTATTTCTACATATGGTGCCGAAGCAGCAAAATCAAAAAATACTAATCCGCCATATTTATGCATTAGTTTAGCAACACGATATACATCAGTTTTGACGCCAGTAACATTTGAACAAGCAGAAAATGATCCGATTTTAATCTTATTTTTATATTTTGGATCATTTAATTTGTTTTCAAGGTCGGAATAATCGAAATCACCATCATCAGTTACCGCAATTTCTACTACCTCCGCTAGACTTTCTTTCCATATCAGATAGTTAGAATGATGTTCATACCCACTCACAAAAACAATCGGGCGATTATAATATAAGTCTTTACAGAGGGTTTCAATAATGATTTCATTATAGCGACTGTCACAACAGGAACTAGTTTGTTCAAGTTTAAGTTGATGTTTAAGTCCAGGCGTAATATATAATCCAAGGATTTCACATAATTTTTTTATAGCTGCAGTTGAGCCGGTGCCAACAGGAATAATGTAGTTGTTGTCGTTAGCGTTTATAAGTTTTTTAATGATAGATTCAGCCCTTTTTACTAAGTTTGTCATAATTTCTCCAGTATAACTATCAGATGTATGTGTATTACCATATACTTCTTGAATGCTTAATAAATAGTTTTCGATAAAACGAAGTGTTCTTCCACTTGCTGTATAATCAGCATAAGTAATTAATCTTTTACCATATGGGGACATAAAAAAGGTATTATTGCCAATTATTTCTTGTCTCAATTTATTAATATCAAGTTTCATAGCATTCCTCCACAGGGATTTTTTACTATAAATTACGAAAAAATTGGAAAAATATGACAGTTTATCTAAAAGTGGTAATATTTACATTTGTTTAAGTTGTTGAATTAGTAAAAACTATTAATAAGGAGGAATGGATATGGAACAAAACAAGCACACATATTATTATGATAATAATGAGATTAAGAATCCAAATGAACAAAAGAATCAGAATAAAGTAATTAACACAGAAGATTGGAACGAAATCGCAAGTGAAAGTGCTTATAAGTATCGTAATGAAGGTGAATCAGTGTATAACGAAAATTACATGAAAAACATCAAAGAAAATATTGAAGAATTTGCGGAAGAAGCTTTAGATGAAAGTGAAGCAGTTATTAATAAAGCTAAATTAAAAACCGAATCATTTAAAGACAAACTTGAAGAATTTGCATCTGATTGTGCTGACACTATTAAAAAAGTAGGTAAGAACATCGCCGAAGCTAGCAAGAACGTTATTGAGAAAACAAAAGAAAAAATTAGTGAATTAACTAAAAAGAACGATAACAATAATTAAGGGTCAGTTTAACTGACCCTTTAATCATAATCGATGATTGATTTTAAGATAATATCCAATGCTTTTTGTAACTCATCCATACTCATGTTAAAGTGATTTGGTTTGTTTTGAATATTAAGGTAGGGAATATGAATAAAACCACCGATAATATCCTTATCATGAATGACCTGCATTAGTTGATAAAAAACATGATTGCATACATAACTACCAGCGGATAGCGAGATTGAAACAGGTAGATTATTATCTGTTAGTTTATCGTATATTAATCTAATGGGTAATTTGGTGAAATAAGCAACAGATCCATTAGAATCAATTAATTCATCAAGTGGTTGATTACCTTTATTATCTGGGATTCTTGCATCATTAACGTTAACAGCAACTCTTTCTAGTCTAATACTGTTACTTCCTCCCGCTTGTCCAAAACATAGCACTATCCTTGGTTCGTACTCTTTTAAATACTTAAGAAGCAAAGCACTTGACTCATAAAACACTGTAGGTAGTTCTTTACTAATTATACGATAATCATTAATAACTTGATTATCAAATAGCTTAACCAATTCCCATGAAGGATTAATGGATTCACCACCAAAGGGTTCAAAACCTGTTAAAAGAATTATTTTCATTGTATCACCATTTTATTATAATTATGTTCATTAATTGTTTACTTTATTTTAAAATTTATAAATGCACTTAGTCAATAAAAAGATAATTATTTTGGAAATTTCACTAATACATATAGGTTAATGTTTTGGAAATAAAATGAAAAGTAAAAGTTTTAGTTTTTTATACTAGACAACTAAAATAAAATCTGATATCATAATTCATGGTCACGCTGGTATAACACAAAGGTAGTGTACTTCCATGGTAAGGAAGAGGTTGACGGTTCGAGTCCGTCTACCAGCACCATATTGAATGAATAGGTTTGATACAATCGTATTAAGCCTTTTTTTGTTGTGAAGATAGGAGGTTTCGTCCTTTATTCACAGTAACTATAAAATTATGCCGGACGATAAATTTACTAAATCTAGACTAAAATAGAGAATTTTTTAAAAAACACATCAACGATTTAATGATTTGATACCATTTGCGTATAGTAATTTTCTGGGATATAAAAAAGTAGATGACAAAATAGTTGTTGTTGAAGAAGAAGCAGAAATAGTTAAAAAAATATATAGTGATTTTTTAGTTAAAGGTAAAACACCTACTGGTATAGCAAAAGAACTAAAGCACCTTGAAATCAAAACGCCATCTGGTAAAAATAATAATTGGACTACGAACAATATCGTCTCAATTTTGACTAATGAAAAATACAAAGGAGATGCCTTACTTCAAAAAACATTTACTGAGAATTACTTAGATCAAACAATAGTAAAAAATACAGGACAAGTTCCACAGTATTATGTAGAAAATAGTCATCCGGCTATTATAGAACGTGATATGTGGGAACTCGTACAAGTTGAAATGGAAAGAAGAGATAGCCTTGGCGCTAAGTATTCAGCTACCGACATCTTTTCATCAAAGCTTGTGTGTGTAGATTGTGGTGGTTTCTATGGGAAAAAGAAATGGCACTCAAATACCGCTTATGAAAGGTTTGTTTATCAATGTAACAGCAAGTTCCAAAAAGGTAAATGTAGATGTCAAACCCCACATTTAACAGAAGCTGAAATTAAAGAAAAGTTTATTGAAGCCTATAACTTAACAATGGAAGATAAGGAAAGAATCACTAATGATTTAAAAGAAGTGATTAATTTATTAACTGATACTACAGAACTTGAAAAAGGAATAGAACGAATAAATGCAGAACTTTCTGTGGTTGTTGAACTTGCTGCAAAAACAATAAAAGAAAACTCCAAATCAAACGAAGATAGTATAGATTATGAAAATAAATATCAAAGCCTAGTAGAACGGCATGAAGCACTAACCACGGATCTGAACAAACTATTAAAAGAAAAGACCGATAAAGAAAATAAAGCAACTCGAATGAAATCCTTCTTATCTGTATTAAATAAATCTGAAGACATGCTTAATAGTTGGAATGAACGTATATGGATGTTAATGGTGGAAAAAGCAATCGTTCAAAGGGATAAGGTGTTAAGTTTATTTTTCATGGAAACATATAATTAAGTTAAACCAAACAATTTCTTGTTAATAAGTGCTAAAAATGCTATAATTCAATTAAAGAATTATGGCTTTTTTAAATATAAAATAATAGGTATTGACAATAATTGGAGGGAAATCAATGAGAATGAAAAAATTTATAGGTATAATTCTTATTGTTTTTAGTGTCTTTATTTTAGTTTCTTGTAACACAAATAAAGAGGAAGCAATTAGATTAAACGGTGAAGTAAGCATTAAAATAGAAGTAGGGGAAGAGTACATAGATAGAGGAGTTATATATCCTGAAAAATATGTTTTAGTAACTAATGGCGAAGTTAATACAAATAAACTAGGGAAATATGAAATTAAATATTCTGTCTATACAGATGGTGGCGAAATTGTTAAAGAGTTATTTAGATTTATAGAAGTTGTTGATACCCAAAAACCTAGTTATATAGAAAAAAATAATCAGATATTTTATGCTGGTTTTCAGTATTCAATAGATGATTTTTTAGAAAGTTATAGCGATAATTATGACAGCAAAAATAGTTTGTTGATCTCAACAAATAATAATTTCATATTTAATGAGCCAGGAATTAAAGAAATAGAAATTAAAATAACTGATACATCTGGAAATAAAACAATATATAATACTACAGTTGATGTGATTTTAGATTTTGAAAAACTTCTTGATCATGTTTATAGAAATGAAACCTATAAAGTTAGAAAGGGTGTAACTGGAATAGGCTCTTCATATACTACGATCACAATTGATTCAAATACTAGTTTTTCTTATTATGATAGTGGTTCATTACATTTTTTAAAAAGTTTTAGTTCTGAATTGGGCGATAGAGCATCAATTCAAATATCTGCAACTTATGGAAAGTTTGATAATGCAAGGTTGAATTATCATATTAGTAAAACAGGTGGACAATATTCAGTTGGATTCATTGATTTTGATGCTACATTAGATTACGATTCGCTAATATTTAATAGCTTTAGAAGTACTATAAACAATTTAAATCTGAACGAAAGAGACATGATAGATGAAATGAACCCCAGAGTATTAGGAGTTCTTATAGAATTCAAAGAATATGTCGAACAAACATTAGGCATTAAATTTAAGTAACAGTTAAATACTTAATTAATAAAGAGCACATAATAGG
>JAAYWZ010000036.1 GCA_012516175.1 Bacilli bacterium | reverse complement strand
GGATGTGGTATTAATTGAAATATTTATTTATATATGTCTATTTATATTTGGATTATGTTTCGGATCATTCTATAATGTAGTAGGATTAAGACTATCTGCAGGTGAAAGTTTACATAAACCTAGAAGTCATTGTCCTAAATGTGGACATGAACTAAGTTGGTATGAATTAATACCTGTGTTTAGTTATATATTTCTTGGTGGAAAATGTCGAAACTGTAAATCGCATATTTCGCCAAAATACCTAATATTTGAGTTATTAACTGGTATACTATTTATGCTTAGTTATTTTGTGTTTGGTTATAGTGGGGAGTTATTAGTTAGTATTTTCTTTGTTAGTTTATTTGTTATCATTTGTGTATCAGATTTAGAATACATGTTAATCGAAGATTCAGTAATAATCTTCTTCTTAATATCTATAATAATCTTAAGACTAATTTTTAAAATTCCAGAGGATTTTATTACTTTTAATCTCCACCCTTATTTAGAGACCTTAATTGGTGGTATATTTGGGTTTGGATTACTATTTAGTATCGCTATAATTGGGAAAAAAATATATAAACAAGATGCAATGGGTGGCGGAGATATTAAATTATATGGTATAATAGGTTTAGTTTTAGGCCTTAAACTTACACTTATGTCGCTTTTTTTAGCTTCAATTATTGGCACAATAATTGGTT
Source organism: Bacilli bacterium (assembly GCA_012516175.1). Classification (GTDB taxonomy): domain Bacteria; phylum Bacillota_I; class Bacilli_A; order Haloplasmatales; family Haloplasmataceae; genus JAAZCR01. The sequence goes on along the minus strand of JAAYWZ010000036.1, from coordinate 9,593 downwards.
TATCTTTAAGTTTATTTAAAATAATAAAGAAGAATAGTCCTATTCCCTTTGGACCTTTTATCGCAATTGGAAGCTTAATAACCTACTTCTTTGGTCCAGATATTATAGATTGGTATTTCAATATATTATTAAATATGTAGGTGAGAATCGATGCTTTTTCGTAAGAATATGATTAATCTAATGTTCACAGATAACTTTATTAAATTCGCCTTGGTCGATGAACGAAGTTTAACTGTAAGAAAAGTGGGGGAAGTGAAGTTGAAAAGTGGTACTATAATGAATGGTAAAATCATGGATGAAAATCTGTTAAGTAAAATTCTTGGTACCATTTTTAGGAAATACCGCTTAACTAGTCCTTTTGTTAAGTTAATGATTCCTGATCAAAACTTAATTATTAAAAAAATGAAGGTACCTAAATATCTTAAAGGTGATGATTTAAAGAAGTATCTAAGACTTGAACTAGAAGAATCACTACAATCATTACCTTATAAAGATCCAATTATCGATGTGGTTGATTACACTTATAGTGATAAGACTGATGAAGATGAAAAAGAAGTAGTAATGTTTACTACTTCTAAGGATATCATTGTCTCCTACTTAAAAATCATCCAAAAGCATCGTAAAACGGTTGTAGACTCCTTTATTTCTCCTTTATTAGTTAGAAAATTATACCTATTTAGTAAGAAACTTAAGAATAACGACCAACGCTTTACCATGTTTACCCAGATTAAAGAAAACTCACATATTCTTACTGTATTTGATAATGAAATACCAATTCTATCGCTTCGTGACACCTTTGAAATTGAAAACTATGATGAAGATTTATATATAGACCAAATACTTGATGTTATTGAAAGAATCTGTCACTTCTTCCAATATCAATTTATGAAGAATACAGAAACTGTACAAAAGATTGTTATTTATACTGATACAAACTTTACTAAAAATTTACAAGAAATCATCAGTGAGAGAATTGACATCGAAGTTGAACTCATTAAAGATATCCCTGTAAAAACTAATATTAGTAAAGACATCATGCGTTACTACTTACCAATCGCAATGAGTATCTAAGTGGTGAGATTATGAAAAGAAGAAGAGTAAAATCAAGAGGAATTACAGAAATTAATATAAAACTCTTACCAGAAAAGGCTAAACGTGACTATACTCTGCGGTTAGTATCTTGGATTATTGTGATGATCTTTGTGATAATTAATTTAATAGTGGTATATGTCCCTCTATCAGGATATCGTAATGAGTTAAACGAAATTAAGCGACAAAAAATGGAAAAGGAACTTGAATATCAACGTCTTTTACATAAGTATAATTTCCTCTATGATAATATTTATCATAAAAATAACACCCCATTATTCACTATCATGGATCATCAACTTGATTTTAATCAAATCCTATTAATGTTTACCGAAACAGCGAAATATATCGATGTACATGATAATTTAGGGGTAAGTGACTTAATTAATCCGATAAATAATCAACGTTTACGCCCGGTTGGTAGTGTCTTAGATACAGTTTATTTTAGTGAAGCCGATATGTCATTTACTGTAACAATGACATTTAAAGATTTAACTGATATCACTTATTATGAATCAAACCTTAGTAGGATTAAATATGTAAGTAATGTAAGTGTTGGTAATTATACCCTTGTACAAGATGATAATAATCAACATTCCTATAAAACCACGATAAAAATTTATTTAATAGTCGATCCTAATCATGAAAGCTATAACTATATACCGAAAGTAGGTAGTTATTATGAGTAAAAATATTTATCGTTCTTTCGTATGGACTCTTCTTATCGTGGTATTATCATTTGCGACTTATTACATATATAAATCAGTGATTACTAATTCAATAAAACTGCAAATAGAACAAGAGAGAGCTGCCTTAGAAGAATATACTGGTGGTTTGGGTAAAATAGATTTAATTAACCTTAATATTAGTCGATTAAATCGTTATGTAATAGAAGATAATAAATATTCACATTACATCCCTGATGGCTTAAATCGCCAAGAAATATTATTAAACTATGTTGAAAGACCAATTCTATTATCAGATGCTGAATTAATCAGTTTTTCGGATTCAATAGATTTACCAAAAAGCTTAAACTTATCTAGTTTTGAAGATATAAAAGCGGTAAAAATTTCCATCAACTTTTATGTTGATGATCTTGAAGAACTTAATACATTTCTCGATCAACTGCAAGGGAGTGTCAGATTAATCTATATCGGTAGTATTCGCTATACTCTTCCTACCGGTGGATCAAACAATAAAATACGTGTTACGATGGACTACTATTTGTTCTATCGCGACGTGCAATAATAAAACCACCTAATCACTTAGGTGGTTTGATTGCGTTCTTCAACCATTTTTAAGATTTCTTCTTTTAATACATCTACCATATCTTCTTGATTGACTTTTCTTATTATTTGACCTTTCTTGATAAGCATACCCATGTTCTTGCCACCTGCGATGGCGATATCAGTTTCCCTTGCTTCGCCTGGACCATTTACTGCACAACCCATTACTGCCACTTTTATATCAGCGTGAATACTTTGGAGAAAATGCTCGATTTCCTTGGCAACTGGGATTAAATCAAATTGGATTCTTCCACAGGTAGGGCAAGATATGAGGGTAGGGACATTCTTGATTAAATTAAAGTTCTTTAGGATTTCTTTACATACAGCAATCTCTTCTACGGGATCATCGGATAATGATACTCTGATTGTATCGCCAATTCCTTCGTTTAAGAGAATACCCAGGCCAATTGCACTCTTAATTGTGCCTGTAAATTTCGTACCAGCTTCCGTAATACCTAAATGAAGGGGGTAGGGAAAAGTTTCCGCTGCTAATTTATAAGCTTGGATTGCCATTTGTGTATCAGATGATTTTAGTGAGATGACGATATCATAGAAGCCGAACTTTTCGAGTAAGCCGACATGATATTTTGCACTAGCCACCATCGCTTCTGGAGTTGGATGACCATATTCTTCGAGAATATGTTTCTCTAATGACCCACTATTTACACCAATTCTAATTGGGATTCTCGCGAGTTTGCAGGCATTGACGACTTCTTTTATGCGGTCTTCACTACCAATATTGCCAGGATTAATTCTGACCTTATCAATGCCGTTTTCTATCGCAATGAGAGCATATTTATATTGAAAGTGGATATCAGCAACTAGTGGAATATGGGTTCTTTTCTTAATTTCTTTAATTGCATGCGCATCTTCTTCATCTAAGACCGCAAGTCTCACAATTTGACAGCCAGCAGCTTCTAACTCATTGATTTGCTTTACTGTGGCTTCTACGTCCTTCGTTTTGGTATTAGTCATGCTTTGAATTACGACGCTATTTTGCCCACCAATTATCACATTACCCACTCTTACTGGTCGTGTATCAGTTCGCTTGTACATCATTATATTCCTTTCTTATTAAAATTAGTTAAAAATCATATAATAATAGGTGTATAATATAAGTGTAAATATTGCTATAGCAATCTCATTATAGCAATATTTACCCTTGTTTACAACAAATATAAATTTACAAGGAGGTATATCGGATGGTATATGAGTTACCTAAATTACCCTATGCTTATGATGCGTTAGAACCAGTAATTGATGCACGTACTGTAGAAATTCATTATTCTAAACATCACCAAACATATCTCAATAACTTAAATAAGATTGTTGAAGAAAACCCCGATGTTTTTAATGGTAAATCAATCGAAGAAGTACTTAGCAATTTAGATTTAATCCCCACAAGTATTCGCCAACAAGTGATTAATCAAGGGGGAGGTTACTACAACCACAATCTCTATTGGGCTAATCTATCACCAAATGGTGGTGGTGAACCACAAGGCAAATTAAGAGAAGCGATTGACAAAACATTTGGTAGTTTTGATTCAATGAAGGAAAAACTCGCTCAAGCTGCAAAAGGTGTCTTTGGTTCAGGTTATGGTCAACTAGTATTAGATAACCAAACAAAAGAACTAGAAATTATTCAAACTAAAAACCAAGATGCTGCCTGCAGTATTGGTAAGACGACATTATTAATTATTGACGTTTGGGAACATGCATATTACTTAGCATACCAAAACCGTCGCCCTGATTATGTCGATAAGATCTTTAGCATCGTCAACTGGGATGAAGTTGAAAAACGTTATGATTTAGCGTTAAGCAAGTAATATCATTTAACCAAAAATATAACCACATTAAAAAGAAGTTTCTTTTTAATGTGGTTATTATTCTTCAATAGTTGTAATCTGGAAAATCATTCTGCAAATATAGAATAAAAGTCTTGAAAATCTACGATAAAATGTTATAATATAGTAGTTGCAACACCCTACATATAATAATATTCGTATACGAATGGAGGTTAAATTTAATGCGTGTAAATCTAACATTAGTGTGTTCTGAATGCAAGTAACAAAACTACATCACATCAAAGAACAAGCGTAAGACCACTGAGCGTTTAGAATTAAAGAAGTATTGTCCTAGATGCAATAAATCAACCATTCATAGAGAAAAGAAATAAAGGAAAAACTGATCTTTTGGTCAGTTTTTTTATTATATTAAATTAAATCATAATAGTATAACATAATAAGTGAAAAATTTACTTATCTAAATTTACTATTCATGAAATATTTGATAAAATAAAGTGAGTAATAAATACGAATTATCGGTAATAAAATACATACTAATGTTTTCAAGGAGGATATAATGAGCAAATATATTTATGGCATTGATTTAGGTGGAACTACAGTAAAAATTGGCTTTTTTAATTTAGAAGGAGACTTATTAGATAATTTTCAGATTCCCACTAATAAAGAAGAAAATGGTAAAAATATCTTAATAGATATCACTAATGCTTTAAAATTCCATATGAATGAAAAGAATTTAAACATTGATGATATAAAAGGAGTAGGTATAGGAGTACCAGGACCTGTATCTGATGGTGTTGTTTATCGTTGTGTTAATTTAGGCTGGGGCATTGTTAATGTTAAGCAAGAGTTAGAAGCACTACTTGGTGTTCCTGTATTTGTTAGTAATGATGCCAATATCGCAGGTTTAGGTGAACTTTGGAAAGGTGGCGGTTCTGGCTATAAGAACCTTGTCTTCCTAACTCTTGGTACTGGTGTTGGTGGTGCGGTCATAGTTGACGGTCGGATTGTTGATGGTTTTGTTGGTGCTGGTGGAGAGATTGGTCATTGTCCTACTTGCACAGATGGTTTTTCTTGTAACTGTGGGAAGACAGGTTGTTTAGAAACAGTCGCAAGTGCGACTGGTGTGGTAAATGTCACAACAAAAATACTACAAGAAACTAATACTCCTTCTAATTTACGTAATTATGATAAATTATCAGCACGTATCATCTTCGATGAAGCAAAAGCTGGTGATCCAGTGGCGACTGAAGCAATCGAAATCTTTGGCAAGAATCTTGGTTTCGTTTGTGCTATGGTTGGTGTTGTGACGAATCCGCAAGCCTTTGTCTTTGGTGGTGGGGTATCTAAAGCCGGTGAAATCATTACAGAAGTAGTTAAAAAGTACTTTAATGAATATGCGTTCCCAGGGATTGTTGCTTCCACAGAGTTTAAACTAGCAACCTTAGGTAATGATGCTGGTATCTATGGTGCTGCCTACCTCGCTAGGGAAAATAGCCAATGATTGTTAAAACTTTCTCTAATAATCAGTTACATGTAAATACTTATTTTATGATTGAGGATGGCAAGTGCCTAATTATCGACCCTGGTAGTAACGCTCAAGGGATACTAAAAGTGGTTGAAGATGAAAACTTAAAAGTCTTAGGAATAGTCTTAACACATGCGCATTTTGATCATTTTCTTGCTTGTAATGAATTAAATCGCAAGTTAGATGTTCCTTTATACATCCATCCAAATGGGGTAGAACTATTATATGATCCCATGAAAAATGTAAGTGGCAGGTTCCGCATTTATCAACCCTTGGTTTTACATCCTGATGTTTTAGTGTCAACTATTAATGAGGAAACAACAGAGATTGAAGGATTTAAGGTTAGAATCTTTCACATACCGGGCCATAGTCCAGATGGTATAAGTTTGTATTTTGCGAGAGAAGGGGTAGTTTTTACTGGAGATGCCCTCTTTAAACTTAGTATTGGGCGTACTGATTTCTATGGTGGTAATCAGGAGGAACTAGTGCAAAATATTAAAGAAAAACTCCTGACATTACCTAAAGACACAATCGTTTATCCTGGTCATGGTCCCGCTACCACGATTGAATATGAACTAGCTTATAACATATATATAAAATAACGGGTAAAAGAAAAGATTTATCCGTTATTTTTTTATGCTTATTAAAATTAGTACTCTTATGCGTATATATGAGCAGAGGGCAAGAAAGGAGGGAAATTATCGAGTTTCAGCGTTTTCTTGAACAAGTAGTTGGTGAAGCTTTAGAGATTAAAGCCACAGATATTCATTTTATTAGCGATAATAAGTACTGTAACATCAAAATGCGTATTAACGATCAACTAGTGCCATATAAGGAAATTAAGCATGAGTTTTATGAGCGGTTAGTATTGTATTTAAAATTCATGAGTAATATGAATCTCAATATTTCAAAGAGTCCGCAATCAAGTGCAATAAATATAAAAATTAATAACAATTTAATGCGAATTAGGATATCCACATTGCCCTCATATGATAGTGAAAGTATCGTCTTGAGAATAAATCACCATCAATATAATGGACAAGTTGGTTCACTACTATTAGAACCAGAGAAGGAGAAAATTTTCCTCAAATACCTCAATCAGAGTAACGGTTTGATACTCCTGACCGGACCAACATGCTCTGGTAAGACGACACTTACGTATAACCTACTAAATCAACTTAAGAAACAAGGTCTATCGATAGTGACAATTGAAGACCCTGTAGAAAATTATGAGACGGGACTTGTTCAGTTACAAGTAAATGAAAATGCTGGGGTTAATTATGATACGGGGGTAAAAGAAATTCTTCGTCATGATCCTGACATAATATTTATTGGTGAGATAAGAGACGCTCACACTGCAAAAAGCGTCATTAGAGCTAGTTTAACTGGACATGTAGTAATAAGTACTATGCATTCGACCAGTGCTCTAAAAGCTTTATTTAGACTTCTAGAGTTTGGCTTATCGAGGATGGATCTAGAACAAACATTAATGCTTGTCGCAAATCAAAGACTGGTCCTGTATAAGGATACTAAAAAGATTGTGTTTGAGTATTTAAATCAAAAACAAATTATTAGTGCCTTAGAGTCTCTCTCAAGTAACAAAGTGTTCCATTATCGCACCATTGATTATATCTTAAAGGATTATAAGGTAGAGGTGGTGATGAAAAGATGAATTTTCCTAATCAGTATCTTTTCATCAAGAATCTTGACCGTTTACTTGCCAAAGGTTATTCCTTAAAAGAAGCTCTAACCATGCTTAGGAACTTAAGGCGTAAAGAAATTGTCTATATCGATAAGAAACTCCAAGAAGGCATGTTACTATCGCAGATTCTAAGAAAACTAAGATTTAAGCCTTTTATCATTGAAGCCATTGTTATAGGAGAAAAAACAAATAAGCTTAATGAAGTGATAAGTTTAATTGTTAAGCAAATGGATTTTTATCAGAAAATGACCAAACAAATAAGTAAAGTCTTACTATATCCGCTTATATTACTAGGCTTTGCGATTATTTGTTTTGAAGTTATTAGAACAAACCTTTATCCAATAGTAAAGCATTTATTAAGTGATTATCATTACCAAAATAACAACTTATTTGCGTTCTTAACATTTAATCTTTTGAAAATAATAGGATTATTAGTTTTAATAATTCTTATCGTTTTTAAATCTCATAAACCACTTGGTAATCACATCCCCCTAATAAAAGAATACAGAACATTAAGTTTCTTAAAATATCTCGAAATTTTACTAGTATGTGGATATAGTTTAGCTGAAGCTTTTAGAATATTACAACAAAGTCTTGATGAAAAAGTATATCGAATTGATACCTTGGCATTAGTGCTGCTTGAAGAGCGTGACTTAACAAAACTAACTCCTTATAATCAACACACAATTGAATACTTCAAAATGGGTATCAAGTCCAATGATTTAGTAGGTGTCTTAAATGATTATCATTTCTTTTATGATTCCCTCCTGTTTGATAAATTCGCTAAAGTTACATATTATCTTCAATTTTTTCTCTTCCTATTGTTATCGATAAATATTTTCTGTATCTATTATCTAATTATGATTCCGATGTTTCAGATTACAAATAATATTTGAAAGGTGATTATTATGAATAAAAAAGGGTTTACTTTAACAGAACTCATGATTGTCTTAGTTGTTATTTCAGGATTAATGTATTTACTTATTCCAAATGCGTCTAAATCCAAAGCCTCATTACAAGGTGAAACATGTGATGCCTATATTATGTTAGTTAATTCCCAAATAGAGTCTTACTACTTAGAAAATGGTGAGTATCCAGAAGATTTACAAGAATTAATTGAGCAAAAATTTATTAAATATGATCACTGTCCTAACGGTTCACAATTAGTAATTGATCCTCTCAATCATACTGCCATTATTAAAAATGAAGAAGATGAAGAATAAACAAGCCTTTACCTTACTCGAAGTGATGTTGATTTGTATCATCATCACTTCATTTTTAATAACCCTTCCAATAAATAAAAGACAAACATGTGATAAGAAAGTCAATGATTTTTACCAGATGTATAGTGCTGACTTAAACTATAGTATTTCTTACTCATTAACTCATTTATCAATTGTCCAATTAAGAACAACTAGTTATCAATATTATTATTTAAGTCATGATGCGAAGAAAGTGTTTGAAAGACAAATTGATCAAGAATTAACATTAAAGCTATTTAACGTTAATATTAGCAATGGTTTTGTGAGGGAACAAGTTAATTTTAATATTAGTTGTCAAGGTAAAACCTATAGTTTTATCGTAGTTCAGCGCAGTGGAGTGGTGCGTCGTGTCTAAAAAGGGTTTTTTCTTCTATGAATTATTAATAGCGCTTATTCTTATCTTAACAATAATGTTATATTTAGTTATTCCCATTCAGTACCTAGAATTAAGAACTAATAATCACAAGTACATCCTTGAAATGAAAAAATCGCTCTTCGCGAACGTTATTCTATACGAAAACGGTGAAGAATTAATTGAAACTAATGAATATCGGGTATTTATCGAAGGTCAGGAATTATGTATAAGTTTTACCGATTTACTTAACAAGGAGCAATTAATCTGTGAGAAAATCTGGATTTAGTTATTTGGAACTCTTGTTGTCATTAACATTAATTATTAATCTTTTTGTTATATTTAATATCATGTTTTACCAACTGCAAAAGAGTTATAGTTTTAGTGATGAGAACAATAAAGAACAAGTAATCGAGAATTATGTAATGAATTTACAGTTTCATCTTAACCGGGCATCAACTTATGAAATCACAGACCATCAAATCACCTTAACATATAATGATTTACGCTTGGTGTATTTTGTGCGGGTTAAAGATCTAACAGTAACTTACAATAGCACCTATATCCAAATT
>JAAYWZ010000035.1 GCA_012516175.1 Bacilli bacterium | reverse complement strand
CTTTAAATACTCAGTTATTGGTAGTGAAAAGATTAAACAACTCCATAACTAAGAACATGAAAAGGTATCATGATGTTCATGATACCTTCAGAGTGTATACAAACCCTCCCCATATCGGGGGTGGGGGTATACACTTTTTTATTTATTTTTATACAAAGATAGGGTATAATAAAAAAGGATTAGTAAGATATATTTACACAAATCATGTTTTGGAGTGATCTAAGATGATGTCCGTTAATGATAAAGTTCAACAAGAGATGTATGTTGTGACTATAGAAGAACTAGTTCCAGAAGAACATCTAGTTAGAAAAATAGATAAAGTAATTGATTTTTCTTTCATTAGAGATTTAGTAAAGGACTTATATTGCGAAAATAATGGTAGACCAAGTATTGATCCAGTAGTTTTATATAAGATAATCATTATAAGTAAGGTATTTGGAATCAACTCCATACGTAAGACAATAAAAGAGATAGAAGTAAATATTGCTTATAGATGGTTTTTACGGATAGGATTAACTGGTAAAGTGCCACATTTTAGTACTATATCTACTAATTATCATAGAAGGAAGTTTCATGAGAAAGAAATTGAAAAGAAGATATTTGCTAAAATTCTGAGTCAAGCTATTAACCATGGATTAATAAAACTAGAAGAAGTATTTGCAGATTCAACACCAGTAAAAGCCAATGCGAATAAGAGGAAATATGTCAAAGCTTATATCAATAAAGTATACAGAGAATATGAACAAGAGTTAATGGAAGCTATTAATCAAGATAGAATTAAACATGGTTTAGAGCCATTAAAAGATAAAGATGATAATGGTAATAATAATACTGAGAACCCAGAGACTATAGATAATAACGAAAATAGAGAGAATCTAGAAGTAGGAAGTAATAATACCGAAGAAAAAAAGAAAGAGATAAAACAAAGTACAACAGATCCAGAAAGTGGGTATTTTCATAAAGGTGAAAAAGAACAGTGTTTTGCCTATACAGTTACAACAGTATGTGATAGAAATGGATTTGTGTTAGATTGTCATGTTGAAGCTGGGAATGTACATGATAGTATCTCATTTTTCCCATTGTATAATAGAATGAAAGAGAAGCCATATAGTCAAGAAATATGGTATTGGGTAATGGACAGTGCATATAAAACACCAGCGATATGTAAGAAACTAATCGATGATGGTTATATACCAGTATTACCATATAAACGACCAATGACCAAAAAAGAATACTTTAAGAAATACGAATATGTATATGATGAGTTTTATGATTGTTATTTATGTCCAAATAATAAGGTACTAAAATATAAGACAACGGATAGAAAAGGATATAGATTATATGAATCAAATCCAGAAGATTGTGCGGCATGTCCGTTAAGATCTAAATGTATAAACAATAAGAATAATATAAAAACTGTTACTAGACATGTATGGGCTAATTATGTTGAAGAAGTAGATGAAACAAGATATAAGACGTACTTTAATGAAATATATAATAAACGAAAAGAAACCATCGAGCGAGTGTTTGCTGATGGAAAAGAAAATCATGGTTTAAGATATACACGTAAAAGAGGGCGTAAAAAAGTTGAAGCAGACGTTACGCTTATTTTTGCATGCATGAATTTAAAGAAATTGGCGATGTGGTTGAGTAAACCTCGAATGAGTTAGATAAGTACTAGCTAGGAAGTTAGTATTTTTTTTATTTTTTTAGAATTAGGTGTCAAAATCACTATATACACATCCAAAATAGACTAAACCCCCCTAAAGCGTCTGAAAAAATAGGGGGGTTTGTATACAGTCTGAAACCTCATCCTACTACGGATGAGGTTTTAGTTATTTACGCTTCATGACTTTTACTTTAAAGGTAAATCCATTAGAACAACGGTATGTTTCAACCCCATTGTCTTTATTAACTAATACCAGCTTTTTAGCTTCTCGTTCAG
>JAAYWZ010000034.1 GCA_012516175.1 Bacilli bacterium | reverse complement strand
CTATAACTCTAATTCATTAATAAGATTCTTTAGAATCATTCCACTTTTATAAAATCTTTCTTGATCCGTTTTATCCATATTAAACTTGAGAATCTCTCTAATGCCTTTTCGATTAATTACTGCTGGCATACCGATATAGATATCCTTAACACCGTAATAATCATCGATATAGACACTGACAGGAATAATACTATTAGCATCATTAAAGATTGCCTTGGTAATATAAGCTAAGGCCATGCCAATCCCATAATAAGTGGATTTCTTGCGGTCAATTATTTTATAAGCAGCATCTCGGACATCAACATAGATATTTTCTAAATCCGCAAAATTATACTCTGAATGTTCACTAATTACATCTAACAATGGTTTAACACCGACATAGGCATTACTCCAAACAGGGAATTCACTATCGCCATGCTCACCTACGATATAAGCATGAATGTTTTTACTATCAATATTTAAATAAGCAGATAAGAGATACCGTAAACGAGCGGTATCAAGGGAAGTACCAGAACCGAATACTTTCTGTTTTGGTAGATTAGAATAGCGATATGCTATGTAAGTCATGATGTCCACTGGATTAGTCGCCACTAAAATAATACCCGTAAAGCCACTCTTATTAATATTATCCATGATGCTCTTCATGATTTTCGCATTTCTCTTAAGTAAGTCTAACCGTGATTCTCCTTCTTTTTGGGCTACTCCTGCAGTGATAACAATGATATCAGCATCATGACATGTATCATAATCAGCCGCATAAATCTTCATGTCTCGAGGCGCAAAGGCTAGTCCATGGCTTAAATCCATTGCTTCACCTTCAGCTTTAAATTTATCGATATCAATTAAAGCAAGTTCATCACAAATTCCTTGGTTTAATAAGGCATAAGCATAACTCATACCGACAAATCCTGTCCCAATTATAACTACTTTGCGGGTATCATCAATTTTCATATTATCACCTCAAGTATTATCTTATCGTATTTTACCCGCATTTTCCATCCATATACTTACTTTAATTTGATATCGATGATGTTTTCAATGCTGAACTTATCTCTTTTAGCATTGTTTTCAATGATGACCATTTTCTTTAATAAGTCAATTTTAACGATAATTCCTTCCACATCATAAATATAGCCATCATGAAAATAAGCTATACTGATGAATTCTTTATTTTGCGAGTAGCGATATAATTTTTCATTTAATTCATTTAATTGGTCTTCACTAAGAATAGGACGCTCAATCTTATTCATTTCATAAATAACTTTATGAATATAATTAGCATGTTCAGGAAGTGACGCAAACGGTTGCCATTTTACCATGCCTCGTTGTTTCATCATCATACCTCCTTCACATTATGATATTCTAATTCCGCATAATGTCCACCAATTAACTTGCTTCTTAACCGAGAAGTACCTTTGTCAAGATAAGAAACACCCAATAAAATACTACCCTTGCCATACTTATTACGAATCTCATCAACCGTATAGGCCAATCTTTGCTTGCGAGCCCGGTCATCGAATAAACCTAATTGTAAGGGGCGGTCATCACATAACTTGCCGATACTAATCGCAATTTTCCTAATTGGCCTACCATCATAATACTTATTAAAAAGTCGCTCACAAGCCTCGTATATTTCATGGGTAAGATTAGTTGGTTCATCAAGGGTAATTTGACGAGAAAATCCACCCCCACCAGAATTCCTAGAATAACCAATACTCAAATGGATAGTTCGACCCATTTTACGTCTTAATCTAATCCGCATACCTAACTCTTCACACTGTTCAAGCATGACGATGCGGACATTATCATAATAGTCTTCATACAAGGTTTGACCAATACCGTAATTATGATCATGAATGATGTACGGCTCCCGAATAATACTATTATCGATACCATGGGTATGATAATACAACTCTTCGCCCATAATCCCTAATTTCTTTTTTAAAATGGCGGGATTACTATTAGCGATATCACCGACCTTATAAAATCCCATGGAATTTAAAATTTTCTCAAGATTAGGACCAATGCCCCACATTTCTTGTAAAGGCGTTACGGGCCAGAGTTTTTTCTCTACATCATAATAATGCCAATAGGCAATTCCATCAGGATTCTTCTTAGCTTCTAAATCCAGCGCTAATTTGGCAAGTAACATGTTTGGTCCAATCCCACAGGCAGAATATAAACCAGTAGTCTGATAAATATCATCCATAATCATCTTAGCGAGCGTTTTTACATCTTGCGCAAAAAGATGCAATGTTTCCGTAACATCAAGAAAACTCTCATCGATGGAATAAACATGTAAGTCTTCTGGGGGAACATATTTTAGAAAAATCGCTAAGATTTTTTCGGAAAACTCTAAGTATACTCGCATTCTAGCTGGCGCAAAGATAATACCTTGATCTTTGGGTAATTCATAAAAGCGACAACGGTTTTTAAATCCTAATTTCTTTAATCCAGGCGAGATGGCTAAAACTATACTACCTTCTCTTTCAACATTACCTACACATGCTAGTTTAGCTTCCATGGGATTTAACCCCCGCATAACACACTCACAACTAGCATAGAAGCCACGTAAATCTATACATAAAATATAACGATTTTCTTTGAATTCAAGCATATACTCACCACCGAACACTTGTTCTATTTATATTATATGACCAGAGCCTAAAAAATACAAGAGAAAATCGAACATTTGTTTTGTTTTGTGTAATAAAAATATTAAATATATAAAATAAAAAAATACCTCACATCGTGAGGTATGATTAGTAATCAGTTGGATATATAGTATATAAATATTCGATATATTCTGTATCTAATTCTCCTTTAACCACAAAAAAGGAAAAATCTTCATTAGAAACCCGTTTATCAGAGAAGGCAAACCCCTCAATTACTTTACCTTTACTATCATAAAAGGTGAGATAATAATTAAATCCTTTAAGTAAATTTAACTCTAATTTATTAATGGATATACTATTTAAATTATCGACAAGATGTTTAATATCTTCAGTATTGGTAATAGTAATTTTTTCTCCTGTTGTACCATGAATAATTGTAATTTTCGCAACTTCCTTTACTTCTAAGTGAATGAGTTTTCGAGGAATGCAAGTTATCCCGTAAAGTAAACCAATTGATAAGATAAAAACTAAAACTAGATAAAAGATGTTTCTACGCACAATTGTAACCCCCGCTTTCTGCCATTATCTATAATATATTTACGAAAAGATGCGCCTAAAGTCAGGATATTAACAGGTTTTAAAAGTAATTATTATAGACAATCTCCCCACCCATGATTGTCATTAATACTTCGATATCTTTTATGTCATGTTCAGATACGTTAAATAAGTCCTCAGCTAGCACAACCAAATCCGCTAATTTATTTTCTGTAATGCTGCCTTTAATACTTTCTTGAAATTCAGTATATGCACTACCCATGGTATAAGCATATACAGCTTCAAAAGTGCTTAATTTTTCTTGGGGATTCCATCCATATTTAGGAAATCCTTCTAAATCACTCCTTGTGACAGCACAGTAGATATTAGGTAAAGGATTAATTAATTCAACTGGGCAATCAGTACCTAAAGCGATATATATGCCTTGATTAAGTAGTGTTTTAAAGGCATAGGATGTAGTAGCTAAGGTTTTTCCTACACGATCTTCGACAATATGCAAATCGTAATTTAAGAAGATTGGTTGAATATAAGCACATAAATGGAACTTCTTCATTCGTTCAATCAATTCATAATCGGTAATTTGACAATGAACAATACCATGGCGACGATTTTCTAAACGTGGTAATTTCGCAAAACTCTTTAGCACCACATCCAATGCATAATCACCGATACAATGAATCGCAATCTGCATACCATTTTCATGAGCATAATGTAGAAAATCTTCTAGTTCAGTTTCGGCATAACACAACATACCCTTGGTATTGGGATTATCATTATAAGGCTTTCTAAGCGCTGCCGTCCTAGCCCCTAGGGTGCCATCACTTAAAATCTTTAATGGGCCGATTTTAAAGAGATAATCCCCAACACCTGTTTTGTATCCTAAATCGAGAAAAGTTGCTAATTCTGATTTAGATAATAGGCATTGTTCATAGATCCGACATGTTAGTTTCTCTTCATCATGAAGTTCATGATATGCTTGTAAAACATCTTTAAAACTACCAGCATGGGATAAATCATCTGATTGAATTGAAGTAAGACCTTTACTATTGGCGTAAGTTAGAGCTTTAATTAATGTCGCTTTTATTTCTGTTACTGTAGGTTTTGGTATTTTATCAGTTATTAAATTTAGCGCTTTTTCTTGGAAAATCCCTAATTCGTAATTAAATTCCCCACCATCAACTTGTTTTGTGTTTTCATTAATATTACATACTTCTAAGGCTTTCGAATTAACCACCGCAATATGGCCACAAACTCGATAAAATATGATAGGATGATTGGTTGATATTTTATCTAAATCTGCTTTAGTAGGATACCTTTTATTATCCTGAAAATAATCTTGATTCCACCCTCTACCTTGAATCCACTGATATGGTGGTATATTACGTTCTTCTATAAATTTTCTTCCTTCTTCAATAATATCCGATACTGAAGTAACCTTAAGGAGATTAACCGTATCTAGATGCTTACCAAAACCATATAGATGCATATGACTATCATTAAAACCCGGAAGCACAGTTTTATTCCTTAAATCTATTACTAATTCATTAGGTTCTTTCATGCTTAGGATTTCTGAATTAGTACCTGTTTTAATAATTCTGTCTCTCTTGATTTTTACTGCTTGAACTATCTGCTTATTATCTAAGGTATAGATTTTACCATTGTAGAGAATCATCTTCATCACTCTTCTTACCAAAAGTCATATATATTCAATTATATATATTTACATATTTTTATTATATATAAAAATTAGGTAAATGAAAAATAAAAAGAAATGTTTAAATAAAAGAACGTAAGTTGCCTTACGTTTAATAATAAACCTTCCATAAATATAATCCTTGTGGTGGTGCTGTATATTCAACTTTAAATCTTTCATGATGCTCAAAGAGATAATCAATGAGATTAATTTCTTTCTTACCTAGTCCAATTTCAATAATTAAGCCCATCATGATACGTACTTGATATTGCAAGAAACCATTGCCAATAAAGATAAACTCTAAATCTTGGTCATAAACATTTAAATGTGTTTCATATATAGTTCTTACTTTATCTTTTATCTTATTATCTTGAGGAGTGAAACTACTAAAATCATGAGTCCCCTCAAAATGTTTCAAGGCTTCACGCATCTTATCTATATCTACTTCTTGTTTTAAGAAACTAGTGTAATTGCGTCTTAATGGATCATATTCTGCAGTAGTTAGATAATAACGATACTCTTTTTTCTTAACACTATAACGGGCATGAAAATCACTTGGTGCTATTTCAACTTCTTTAATGTATATATCATTAGGCAATAAGGAATTTATAGCTTTCTTCCAGTTTTCTTCCTTGATGGTAAGATTAGTATCAAAATGAAATACTTGCCCATAAGCATGCACTGCTGCATCAGTGCGACCTGATGCGATAATCTTGGTAGGTTCTTTCTGAATAATAGAAAGACATTTTTCGATTTCGCCTTGAACTGTTCTTTTATCTACTTGTTTTTGAAAACCATAAAAATTACTACCATCATACGAAACAATACATTTAATTCTTTGTGACATAAGATCACATCCAACCAAATGAATAATTAACTTCTAAAGTAGATAAAGAAGGCTGTTAATAGGATGAAACTTAACACATAAATGTTATCGGTAAAGCGCCATCGGAGTTCTCTTAATGATGTTCTTTTACGTCCTGGTATATAACCCCGTGCTTCCATCGCATTAGCTAACTCTTCAGCTCGTTTAAAGGAGATAATGAACATCGGTACTAGTAACGAAATGATTTGAATTACTTTGTCCTTAATATTTCCTTCCGTAAAATCAGCACCTCTAGAAGTTTGAGCTTTCAATACTTTTTGGGTTTCTTCTAAGAGAGTAGGTATAAAACGTAAGGAAATAGAAATCATAAGCGCTAGTTCGGAAACAGGAAACTTAAATATTTTTAAAGGCGATAGAACGTGTTCAATCGCTAGAGTTAAGTCTGTTGGTTTCGTGGTGAAAGTTAAGAGACTAGACATCGAGATAATTAAGATAAGGCGTAAAATGATGTAACCACCATTTATTAAAGCATTTTTATAAATTATCCAATGAAAACTCCAAGAAAACTCAGTATAATTTAAGCCGTAACTTAATAGAATGTTAATCAAAATAAAGACTAAAGTAGTAATTTTAAAAATTTTCGGGATGATATAACGGTCAATAACTTTCGTAAATCGAAAAGTAATTAACAAGGCAACAAATACCCCATAAATAATGACAATGATTTTATTAATGATGATATTTAAAGGTGGTAGGGGAGTACCTGTACGGTAAAAGAATAAGTTAAGAAAAAAAGTAAAAAAGATTAATACCACAATGGGTTTAATACTACGGTAAAAGTATTTTAATGGTACGCCACTTGTTAAGACTATTAATAAAGTAAAAAGAGTTGCGGCTAAATAGGTTATCCAATTATTTGCCATAAAGATGATGACAATAAAAAAAGTAGACATGACAAGTTTACCCCGTGGATCTAAACGATAATACCACGAGTCACCATGTAAATATTGACCTAACTTGATGTTATCTAGCATGATTAGCACCGCCTAAAGCCTGAACAAGGGCTTGTGCAAGATTTTCGACTGTATTAATTTTATGATCAAGTTTAATGCCTAATTTATTTTCGATATCAATGATTAACTTAGTAATATCAGGTAGATCCAAATGATACTTCTTAATTAATTCATAATTGGCAAATAAATCCCAAGTGTCTCCATCATAGACAATCCGACCATCATTTAACACAATGATGCGTTTGGCATATTGCGCTACAAAATTCATATCGTGGGTAACGAGAATGATGGTCTTATGCTGATTAACATAGAGATTATAAAACATCTCCATCATTTCTTTTTGGCCTTGGGGATCTAATCCCGCTGTTGGTTCATCGAGTACCAATACATCCGGTTCCATAGCCAAAATACCCGCTATTGCCACACGGCGCATTTGTCCACCACTTAAATTTAAAGGAGAACGACTTAGGAAGTCTTGTTCTAAGCCTACCCATTTAAGCGCTTCGCGTGCTTTTAAGGCTGCATCTTCTTTAGATACCCCAAAGTTAAGTGGTCCAAACATAATATCCTTTTCCACTGTTTCTTCAAATAATTGATACTCAGGAAACTGAAATACTAATCCAACTCTTTTTCTAACAATATTAATATCACGATTCTTTTTACCACCGACGATGGTCTTATCTAAAATTCTAACAACACCGCTAGTTGGTTGAAGAATAGCGTTCATATGTTGAATTAGTGTTGATTTTCCACTTCCTGTATGACCAATGATAGCGATAAAACCATGGAGATCAATAGCTAAATCGATATCGATGAGAGCGGCCTTTTCTTGTGATGTACCTCTAGCATATAAATAATTTACTTTTTCAAATTGTATTCCCATAATGAATTCACCAAGTCTTCTTGTTTAACATAAATATCATCGATAATATTATACTTCTTAAGTTCTTGTGATAACTTAACAGTTAAGGGTACATCTAGGCCACAATCATTCATTAATGCTTCATCCTTGAGGATTTCAGCAGGACTACCTGCTGTCATAACGGTGCCATCTTTCATTACTATAACTCGGTCAGCTAGCATGGCTTCATTGATATCATGGGTGATAGAGATAATTGTCTTATCACCATCATTCTTTAATTCTTGGATTAAAGTGTTGATGTCTTCCCGTCCTTGTGGGTCTAACATGGAGGTAGCTTCATCAAAAATTAAAATCTTTGTGTTCATCGCTAAAGCGCCCGCAATCGCTACCCGTTGTTTTTGACCACCAGATAATAAATGCGGTTCATGTTGTAAATAGGCTTCCATGCGAACTTTACGAATATATTTATCAATGCGCTCTTTCATTTCTTCCCGACTTATTTGTTGATTTTCCATTCCAAAGGCAATATCGTCAGCAACAGTGGAACCAACAAATTGATTATCGGGATTTTGAAATACGATCCCCGTTTCCCGTCTAATGTCATAAACCGTGTCTTGGGAAAGGATTTTGCCATTGACTTTAATGGCACCCTTTAATGGTTCTAATAAACCAATCAATAATTTAGCTAACGTGGATTTCCCTGAGCCATTATGACCAAGAATGCATACCCATTCTTTTTCATATATTGTAAGATTTAAATTATTTATAGCGAGATTCTTATTATCATAACTAAAATATAGTTCACTGATTTCAACAATCGGTACCATGGTAATCCTCCTAGGTCCAGGCATCATTTAGTGGCGCAGATGTTTTATCCTCAATCACAATTTTCAGTCGATTAGGAACACAAATAATAGGAATGCCTGGCATCTTGATAAAACCCTGTCTCACATCATCCTTATTTGGGCAATCTGCATCAAGTACTTCTACACCGTTATCGTGAATATGTATTTTATTATAACCGTATTCGGTTTTTACCTCAACAATTAAATCAACTGTTTCATCCAGTTGAATTGATTTATATAATTTGCGATCAACATAAATATTAACATAGCGATTATTATCCATGGAATTCACGTAAATTAAATAGCCTATCCCAATGAATGCCATCATAATAATTACTACTATAGCGATGATAAGATCGCCTTTTTTCATTTGGACCACCTACCAATAAATAGCATATCCATTATAACATGTATCAATGGATATTGTTAGTAAAATGTTTGCTTAGCGACAAATACCCTTTATCGCTAAGCAAACATTTTAAAAATAAAGGACAAGTGATATTAAAATACCCCAATCGTCTAATATCATTGTCCCTATTTTTAAAACTATTTATATATTATTCAACAAATTCTATAATAACCATAGGAGCATTATCTCCTTGGCGTGTACCTAGTTTTAAGATTCTTGTGTAACCACCTTGACGTTCTTTAAAACGCAAAGCAAGATCAGAGAATAATTTTTGAATAGCATCTTGTGTTTCATTAGCATCAACGCGGCGAACATATGCAGCTGCTTGACGACGTGCATGTAAGTCCCCACGTTTGCCTAAAGTAATCATTTTTTCAACGATGGAACGAACTTCTTTTGCCCGTGCTTCTGTTGTAGTAATTTTTTCATGCACGATTAATTCGGTTACTAAGTTCCGTAACATATGGCGACGATGATCACTTCTTCTACCTAATTTACGATATCCTCTTGCCATCGTTATCTTTGTCCTCCTTCCATATGCGAATTATTAATTACGACGTAATGATAATCCTAGTTCAGCTAACTTATCCTTAACTTCTTTTAAGGACTTCCGGCCGAGATTACGCACTTTCATCATATCTTCTTCAGTTTGATTTGCAAGTTCCTGAACTGTGTTAATACCAGCACGTTTTAAACAGTTATATGAGCGTACTGAAAGATCAAGATCTTCGATACTCATTTCGAGTATTTTATTCTTAGTATCTTCTTCGCTTTCAACCATGAATTCGGCCATCTTAGCTTTTTCGTTAATCTCAACGATTACATTCAAATGATCGATGAGAATCTTCGCAGCTTTGGCAATCGCTTCTTGTGGTTCCATGCTGCCATTAGTATATACTTCAATGATTAGTTTATCATAATCAGCATCTTGACCAACCCGTGTTTTTTCAACTTCGTATTGAACTCTTTCAACGGGTGTATAAATAGAATCAATGGCGATTTGTTCAATTTCCCGATTATACTTTTTATTTTCATCAGCACTTACATAGCCTCTACCGCGTCTGGCAATCATTGTCATATCCAATTTTCCGCCTTCAGCGAGAGTTGCAATATGCAACTTTGGATTGATAATCGTTACTTGTTCATCATGCTCAATATCAGCTGCAGTGACTACACCTGGTTCTTCAGCATGAATTCTTAAGACCTTTTCCACATTTTCATCTTCAGAATCGATATGAAGAACAAGTTTTTTGAGATTTAATATTATTTGTGTTACATCTTCAACAACACCAGAGATCGCTGAGAATTCATGGGGAACACCTTCAATTTTAATACTGGTAATTGCCGTACCTTCTAAAGACGATAGTAATACTCTACGTAAGGAGTTCCCCAGAGTAATACCATAACCTCTTTCTAATGGTTCAATGACAAACTTACCATAATAACGATCTCTGACTAATTGATCGATTCTTATGTTAGGTTTTTGAAATAGTAACATAGGCTTTAGCCCTCCTTTATTCGTTTTCCCCAATCTTATCTATCAACCATTCCACAACTAATTATCCACGAGGACGTTTCGGAGGACGACATCCGTTATGAGGAACTGGTGTAACGTCCTTAATTGAAAGGATTTCTAAACCAGCTGCTTGTAGTGCTCTGATTGCTGCTTCACGACCAGGACCAGGACCTTTTACAGATACTTCAACCTTTTGCATACCTTGTTCAATTGCTGCTTTAGCTGCAGCTTCAGATGTCAATTGGGCAGCAAATGGAGTGGATTTACGGGACCCTTTATAACCGATAGCTCCAGCACTGCACCAAGCGATAGCATTACCTTGTTCATCTGTGATGGTCACAATTGTATTATTATATGTCGAATGAATATGAGCAACCCCGACTGGGATATTCTTCTTCACACGACGTTTACGTTGTTTAGCCATATTAACCTCCTTCGCTATTACTTAGTAGCTTTTTTCTTGTTAGCTACTGTACGAGCTGGACCTTTTCTTGTACGGGCATTCGTCTTTGTCCGTTGTCCGCGTACAGGTAATGATTTACGATGACGTAAGCCACGGTAACAACCAATTTCCATTAAACGTTTGATGTTCATGGAAACTTCGCGACGTAAGTCACCTTCAATACGATATTTTTCAACTTCACGACGAATACGGTTTAACTCTTCTTCTGTTAAATCACGTACTCGAGTATCAAAAGACACATTAGCATTCTTTAGTATTTCTTCAGCTCTTGATCTACCAATACCATAAATGTATGTCAAAGATACTACTACACGTTTATCGCGTGGGATATCTACACCTGCAATACGTGCCATCTAGCGCACCTCCTAATTTTTAACCTTGTCTTTGTTTATGTTTGGGATTTTCGCAAATTACCATAACTCGACCTTTACGGCGAATTATCTTGCATTTATCACAAATAGGTTTTACAGATGGTCTTACTTTCATGTTTATAAACCTCCTTATCTCTTGGGAGCTTATTACTATTTATGTCGATAGGTTATTCGGCCACGTGTTAAATCATATGGTGACAATTCTACTGTCACTTTATCTCCTGGTAAAATGCGTATGTAGTTCATACGGATTTTACCAGAAACGTGTGCCAAAATTTTATGACCATTATTTAACACTACTCTGAACATAGCATTGGGTAATGTCTCCACCACAGTAGCTTCAACTTCAATAACGTCATCTTTGGCCATTAAGTTTAATCCTCCTTTTAACCACAATCATAATTGTGTTAAAATCTCGTAACCATTATCTGTAATAACTATCGTATGCTCAAAATGAGCACATAACGAATTATCCATAGTTACTACAGTCCAATTATTAGACAAAACTCTAACATAGCGTTTTCCCTGATTAACCATTGGCTCAATGGCGAGTGTCATTCCCTTTTTTAATAATGGTCCACGATTCGGTAGGCCATAGTTGGGAACAGGAGGATCTTCATGAAGTTTCTGTCCTATTCCATGGCCAACATACTCTTCAACTACAGAATATCCATGTTTTTCTACATATGTTTGAATGGCATGTGATATATCTGATAAGCGATTTCCAGGTTTAGCTTGATTTAAACCTTCATATAAAGCTTGTTCTGTTACAGTAAGCAAATGCTGTGCTGCATCTGATATTTTGCCAACAGGATATGTCCAAGCAGAATCACCATGGTAACCATTATACATCGCACCGATATCAATGGAAATAATGTCACCATCTTTTAATACCCTTGGGCCAGGTATGCCGTGTACTAACTCCTCGTTAACGGAGGCACAGATACTTCCAGGAAAGCCATTATAACCTTTGAAACTAGGAATGGCACCTTGCGAGCGAACAAAATCTTCGGCAATCCGATCTAATTCTAACGTCGTAATTCCTGGTTTAATATGTTTCTGTAATTCTTGATGAGTTAAAGCAACGATTCGACCAGCCTCACGCATTATCTCGATTTCGCGTGGCGTCTTACAAATAATCATTATTTTAAGCCTCCAAGTATACTTTTGATTTCTTCGAACACGACAACAGCATCATGCTCACCATTTAAATTATATAAATTACCTTTACCTTGATAATAGTCAAGTAATGGTTTTGTTTGTTGTTCATATACAGCTAACCGATTATGAACAGTTTCTAAATTGTCATCTTTCCGTTGAATAACTTCACCACCGCAACGGTCGCAAACACCTTCAACCTTTGTGGGATTAAAGATGACATTGTAGATGGCACCACAGTCTTTGCAGACACGCCGACCAGTGATGCGTTTAATTAATAACTCTTCTCCACAAGCCATGTTAAAGACCGCATCAAGTTTCATACCTAAATCTTGTAACATTGCGTCTAAACTAATGGCTTGTTGGACAGTTCGAGGATAGCCATCAAGCAAGAAGCCTTTTTGGCAGTCACTTTGTTGTAATCTTTCCCGAACGATTCCGTTGGTTACTTCATCAGGAACTAATAGTCCCTTATCGATATATTCTTTAGCTTGTTTACCAAGGGGTGTCCCTTCTTTCATTGCGGCTCGGAACATATCCCCAGTGGAAATGTGAGGGATTTGATATTCTCTAACAATTATTTCTGCCACTGTGCCTTTACCAGCACCTGGAGGACCCATTATTAGTAAGCGCATATCAATACCCCTTTTTATTTAATAAATCCACTATATTTTTGTTGTTTAGTCTTTGCTTCAATTTGTGCGAACAATTCTTGTGCAACCCCTACGACGATTAGTAAACTTGTTCCCCCGATTTCCACAGAGCGTGGAATGGTAGTGAACATTGTAAAGAGAATTGGAATAATCGCAACAATCATTAAGTATGTAGAACCAACAACTGTTGTTCTAACTAAAACACCAGAAATATAGTTTTCTGTTTCTTTTCCTGGTCTGACTGATGGAATATATGAAGCTTGTTTCTTGAGGTTTTCTGCAACTTTTTCGGGACTGATTTGTACAAAAGCATAGAAGAATGAGAATAAATATATTAAAACGATATATAAAATGAATCCAATTGGTTGATTATAGTTAAAAATTGTGTTCAATGTATTAGCCCATTTATTACCTGCTGGTAAGAATGAGGCAATTGTTAATGGTAAACTTAGTAATGAAGAAGCAAAAATTACAGGAATAACCCCAGAAGGATTCAACTTAATTGGTAAATGCGAATCTTTTTGACCAGCTAATGTACCTGGACGATTTGCATAGTGAATAGGAATCTTTCTAGTCGCATTTTGCATAAAGATTACTGCGATAATAATCGCAATCATTACTAAGATAACTAAGATGAAGACAATTAATTGTTTAGGATCAGTTACCATGACCCAGTTCTTAAGACCTTTATTAAAATTACCAGATGCATCAACACCGATAATATATTTAGATACTAAGTCATTAATCATGTAAGGGAAGCTAGCAACAATACCAGCCATAATAATCATTGACGTACCATTACCAATACCTTTAGTGGTAATTTGGTCAGCTAACCATAAAGTTGCACCAGTACCAGCGGTCATAACTAAAGCGATATAAACCCACATAAATGGAGTAACATTTAGAGGTATTAAAAGTGCTCCACCATAATATTTATCAAAACCGATAGCCATCGCTAATGCTTGAATGAATGCTAATACTAAGGCAGTATAACGGGTAACTTGGTTGATCTTTTGTCTACCAGTTTCGCCTTCTTTTGACCATTCAGCTAAAACAGGAATAATATCCATTTCTAATAATTGAATAACGATGGATGCGGTGATATAGGGGCTTACCCCAAGCGCAATGATGGAAAACCGCTTTAATGCCCCACCAGATAGGGCGTCAGCAAATCCAAAGAGCGTAACTGTTTCAAGATTTTTAACAACTTCTGGGTCAGTTAATGGTACGGGAATGTAGGTCATGATTTTAAAAACCAAAAACGCAAAAAGTGTGAAATAAATCCGTTTTCTAAGCTCCTTATTTTTTAGAGCTTGGACTAAGGCATTAAACATATTAAATCACCTCAACATTTCCACCAGCGGCTGTGATCTTCTCCTTAGCTGTTCCTGTAAATTTAGTTGCGTGAACTGTTAACTTCTTAGTTAATTCACCAGTTCCTAATACTTTAATCCCTAATTTACCTCTTTGAACCTTTAATAATTGTGCATTAGTAATTACTTCATTTTCTTTTAAGAATTCTGGGGTGACAACTGTATTTTCATCAAATTGATTTAAAACATCAAGATTAAGTTCGATATATTCTTTTCTAGTGAAGTTAGTGAAGCCTCGTTTAGGTAAACGTCTATATAATGGTGTTTGGCCACCTTCAAATCCTGGACGAACACCTGCGCCAGCACGAGCTTTTTGACCTTTGCTACCTCTACCAGATGTTTTTCCTAAGCCAGACCCATGACCACGACCAACGCGTTTACGAGTTTTACGGACAGTGACTTTTTCACCATCTTCATTGTACCCTAATGTATGTAATTTCACGGCGAGACACCTCCTTGTTAAATTTCTTCGACTTTCACGTAAGTTTGGAGTTTATTAATCATTCCTCTAACTATTGGTGTATCTTCTTTAACCACGGAACTATTTACTTTACCAAGACCTAAAGCTTTTGCATTCTTACGTACTTCTGGTCTGGTACCAATTAAACTTTTTACTAAAGTTACTTTAAGATTGTTAGCCATTTGGAGTATCCCTCCTTATCCTAAAATTTCTTGTACTGTTTTTCCTCTTAATGCAGCTACTTCCTCAGCTGTACGTAATTCTTTTAAGCCTTCAACAGTTGCACGAACCATGTTGATTGATGTACGTGAACCAAGGCATTTAGATAATATATCCTTAACACCTGCAAGTTCCAATACAGCACGCACTGGACCACCAGCGATAACTCCCGTACCAGGAAGGGCAGGTTTTAATAATACTTTTCCTGAACCATAGTTACCAATTACTTCATGAGGAATTGTCGTATTGACAATTGGTACTTTAATGAGGTTCTTCTTAGCATCTTCAATCGCCTTACGAATCGCATCAGGAACTTCATTAGCTTTTCCAGTACCAAAGCCAACGTGACCGTTTTTATCCCCAACTACGACTAATGCGGAGAAACGCATCCGGCGTCCACCTTTGACAACCTTCGTAACCCGATTGATTGATACAACTTTTTCTTCTAATTGAAGATTGTTGGGATTGATATATTGACGCATCGCTTTTCCCTCCTTCTTTAAAATTCGAGTCCTGCTTCACGAGCAGCATCAGCTAGTGCTTTAACGCGACCATGATATAAGTAACCGCCGCGGTCGAAAACAACTTTTTTGTACCCTTTTGCTTGAGCTCTTTCCGCAATTACTTTGCCAATGACTTTAGCGGCTTCGACATTTCCACCATTAACAAGATTGAGTTCTTTTTCTTTGGTAGAAGCGCTAGCTACTGTTGTTTGATTTACATCATCGATTAATTGAGCTTCAATATGTTTATTTGAACGGAATACATTTAAGCGTGGCATTTCAGGAGTTCCTGATATACGGTTACGGATGCGCAAATGTCTTTTCTTCCGAAGTTCATTACGAGATGGTTTTTTAATCATAACTAGGCCACTCCTTTCTTACTATTATTTAGCGGTTTTTCCTTCTTTAATAATAACGTGTTCGTCCTTATAGCGAATACCTTTGCCTAAGTAAGGT
This sequence comes from Bacilli bacterium, assembly GCA_012516175.1. Taxonomy (GTDB): domain Bacteria; phylum Bacillota_I; class Bacilli_A; order Haloplasmatales; family Haloplasmataceae; genus JAAZCR01. Next base: position 7,937 of record JAAYWZ010000034.1, on the reverse strand, counting down.
TCTGGAGCACGTAATTTGCGGATATTAGCTGCGAATTCCCCTACTAATTGCTTATCGCAACCCTTAATGATAATTTGGGTGTTCTTTGGTACTTCGACAGTTAAACCTTCAGGAATTGGAATATCTTCTGGATGTGATTTACCTAATGATAAACTTAATACTCTACCATTTAAGGCAGCACGGTAACCAACACCGCGGATTTCTAATTCTTTAGAGAATCCATCAGTTACACCAACAATCATGTTATTAATCACAGCTCTAGTTGTACCGTGAAGTGAACGTTCTTCTCTATCATCTGAATTACGTGTAACAACGATTTGATTATCTTGCTTTTCAATATTTACTTTCTTACTAAATTGAAATGATAATTGTCCTTTTGGTCCCTTAACAGTCACAAAATTATCCTCAATAGTGACTTCTACATTTGCAGGAACCATAATTGGTTTTCTACCAACTCGAGACATTGCACAATGCACCTCCTGTCCGATTATTTTTATTACCAAACGTAAGCTAATACTTCTCCACCGATTTGTTTTTGACGTGCTTCTCTATCTGTCATAATACCTTGTGAAGTAGAAATAACGGCTATACCTAAACCATTTAAGACTTTAGGGAGTTCTTCCGTTTTGACATATACACGTAAACCTGGTTTTGAAATACGTTTTAATCCTTTAATAACACGTTCGTTATTTACATATTTTAAATGTACACGTAAGATATCTTGTTTGCTATCTTTTAAGCATTCAACGTCATTAATATACCCTTCGCGTTTTAAAAGTTCTAAGATTTGTAATTTGATTCTTGATGCGGGTATTTCCACATATTCATGACGCATTTGATTTGCATTTCTAATGCGTGTTAACATATCAGCAATAGGATCAGTCATAACCATTTATATTTCCTCCTTCCCATTAAATGAGAATCTATATTCATAATTACCAGCTTGCTTTTTTGACACCAGGGATTTGACCTTTGTATGCTAATTCACGGAAGCAAATACGGCATAATTTAAACTTGCGCATAACAGAATGTGGGCGTCCACATCTTTCACAACGGGTATATTGACGTACTGCAAACTTTTGCTTGCGATGTGATCTAATAATAAGTGATTTTTTCGCCATCAGTAGTCGCCTCCTTCTTATTTTCTGAATGGCATACCTAATAGGCTTAATAATTCGCGACATTCTTCATCTGTCTTAGCCGTAGTAACAATAACAATATCCATTCCGCGAACTTTATTTACTTTATCGTAATTGATTTCTGGGAAGATTAATTGTTCCTTAATACCTAAGGTATAATTTCCCCTTCCATCAAACGCTGTCTTAGAAACGCCACTAAAGTCACGAACACGTGGTAAGGCAATTGTCACTAATTTATCAAAGAATTCATACATGCGTTCTCCACGTAAAGTTACTTTGCAACCAATTGGCATACCTTGACGAACTTTGAACGCAGCGATTGATTTCTTAGCTTTAGTAACTAATGGTTTTTGTCCAGTAATTAAACCTAATTCAGCTACAGCATCATCTAATGCTTTTGAATTAGCGATAGCATCGCCAACACCCATGTTAATAACAATTTTTTCTAACTTTGGTACTTGCATTACTGAAGTATAACCAAATTTTTGCGACATTGCTGGTATTACTTCATTTTGATATTTTTCTTTTAACCGATTCATCTGGGTTGAACCTCCCTTCAAAGTTTGTTATCACTAAATCTTATTTCTTAGTTAATATTGTCTAAGATTGTACCTGATGCATTACGTCCGACAGTATAACGAACTTTTACTAACTTACCTTTTTTATTTTCAACGAATTTATAACCAATTCGTACAGGTTTTTTCGTTACTGGATCAACGATTTGAACATTAGAAGCATGAATTGGTGCTTCGTATTCAACAATCCCACCTTGGGGATTATCTTTATTTGGTTTCATATGTTTCTTAATCTTATTTATACCTTCAACGATGACCTTATTCTCTTTTGGTAATACAAGTAGCACGCGGCCTTGTCTTTTTGTTACATCAGCAGCAGAACTACCTCTACCAGCAATAACTTGAACTAAATCACCTTTTTTAATGCGCATTGATTGACACCTCCTAGTTTAAGTTCTACTTTATCGATAATTATAAAACTTCTGGAGCTAAAGAAATGATACGCATGAAATCGTGATCACGTAATTCTCTCGCTACAGGTCCAAAAATACGAGTACCTCTAGGCGATTTATCTTCACGGATAATAACGGCAGCATTATCATCAAACTTAATTACTGTTCCGTTTGGTCTACGAACGCCATATTTTGTTCTTACAATAACAGCTTTAACAATTTCGCCTTTTTTAACAACTCCACCTGGAGTGGCATCTTTAACTGTTGCGATGACTACATCACCAATATTGCCAAATTTGCGTTTTGAACCACCTAGTACTCTGATTACTAATATTTCACGAGCTCCAGTGTTATCTGCAACGACTAAGCGGCTTTCTTGTTGAATCATGATTTGGACCTCCTTTCAGTTTCCCAAAATCTATACTTAATTATAACTTAACGGATTTTTCAATGATTTCAACTAAACGGAAATGTTTAGTTTTAGATAATGGACGAGTTTCCTCAATTCTTACCTTGTCACCAATTTCCGCAACATTGTTTTCATCATGAGCCGCATATTTTTTTGAATGTTTAACGAGTTTATTGTAAAGAGGATGTCTTTTATATGTTTCAACAAGAACAGTAATAGTCTTATCAGCCTTGTTTGATACTACTGTGCCTACAAATTGTCTACGGCTTTTACGTATGTTATCCACAATTATCCTCCTCTCAGCTATTTAGTAAGTTCGCGCTCACGAATAATGGTTTTCATTCGCGCAATATCCTTTTTAACTTGTTTAATCCGAGCAGTATTTTCCAATTGCCCTGTTGCTAATTGAAATCTTAAGTTAAAAAGTTCAGTTTTTAACTCGTCGATTTTTGTTAAAATTTCGGAAGTGGAAAGATTTCTAATTTCATTAGCTTTCACGAGTATCACCACCATCTTCCCGAACAACAAATTTAGTCTTTAGAGGTAATTTGTGTGAAGCTAAACGGAAGGCTTCACGAGCAACCTCTTCACTAACACCAGCAATTTCGAATAGAATTCTACCTTCTTGAACAACAGCAACCCAATCTTCAGGTGCACCTTTACCGGAACCCATCCGAACTTCCAATGGTTTCTTAGTTTTAGCTAAGTGAGGGAAAATACGAATCCAAACTTTACCGTCACGTTTCATATAACGAGTCATCGCAACCCGCGCAGCTTCGATTTGACGGCTTGTTACCCATGCACCAGTAGTTGCCATTAAGCCATATTGACCAAACGCAACAGTATTACCTGAAGTTGCTTTGCCTTCATACTTAATCCGATGAGGACGACGATATTTTGTACGTTTTGGCATTAACATCGTTTATTTTCCCTCCTTCTTATCAGAATTGTTTGCTCTTTTTGGACGGGGTTTACGACCACCTTGTGGTTTATTAGCTTCTTTCTTTTGTTGAGGGCGAGTTTGTTTTACATTTTCGTCTGTTTTCTTTTCTGGTAATACTTCACCTTTATAGATCCAGACTTTAACGCCTAATTTACCATATGTAGTCATAGCTTCCGCCACGGCATAATCGATATCTGCACGAAGTGTTTGTAAAGGAACATTACCTTCACTATAACCTTCGGAACGAGCCATTTCAGCGCCACCTAAACGACCAGAAACTAAAGTTTTACATCCTTTAGCACCAGCTCTTAATACACGGGCAATTGCCATCTTTTGTGCTCTACGGAATGAAGCGCGGTTTTCTAATTGTTCAGCTATGCTTTGAGCGACTAATTGTGCATCTAATTCTGGTTTCTTAATTTCAACAATGTTGATGTAAATTTGTTTGTTAGTTAATTTTTGTAATTCCTTAACAGCAACATCTTTTACTTGTCCTTCTCGTCCAATCACCATACCTGGTTTAGCGGTATGAATCGTAACCTTAACACGGTTCTTTGAACGTTCAATTTCAATCTTGGAGACTGCTGCGTTTTTATAATATTCTTTTAAATAATCACGGATCTTTATGTCTTCAAGCAGTAAGTCCGCATAATCTTTTTCTGCATACCAATGTGATTCCCAATCACGGATAATACCGATACGTAAACCAACTGGACTAACTTTTTGACCCACGGTTCGTCCCTCCTTTTCTGATTATTTTTCTGCCACTACGATTGTAATGTGGCTTGTTCTTTTTAAGATTAATCCTGCACGACCTTTTGCGCGCGGACGGAAACGTTTTAAAGTAGGTCCGTCATTAACATAAGCTTCTTTAACATATAATTTATCTGTATCCATGTTGTAGTTATGTTCTGCATTAGCGACTGCACTCTTTAAAACTTTTTCAACAGGAACAGTTGCACGCTTGCTTGTATTATTTAATATCGCAAAAGCGTCTTTGACATCTTTTCCTCGAATTAAATCGACAACTAACCGTACTTTACGAGGAGCTATACGAATTGTTTTTGCTATGGCTTTAGCTTCCATTCTTTATTCCTCCTCTCAATTATTTCTTAGCAGCCTTTTTATCTTCTTTACTATGTCCATAAAAGGTACGAGTTGGTGCAAACTCACCTAATTTATGTCCAACCATATCTTCTGTAATATATACAGGAACATGTTTACGACCGTCATGAACAGCAATGGTATGTCCAACAAATTCAGGGAAAATTGTTGAACGTCTTGACCAAGTTTGGATAACTTTCTTTTGACCCGTTTCGTTTAACTTCTTAACTTTCTTAAGTAAGTGATCATCACAGAATGGGCCTTTTTTAAGAGAACGTGCCATAAAAGATCCTCCTTTCGCCTCTTAAATTAGTTCTTATCGTTACGACGACGAACGATTAACTTGCTAGAAGCTTTCTTAGGATTACGTGTTTTTAATCCTAATGCTGGTTTACCCCATGGAGTCATAGGTGAAGGTCTACCAATTGGAGCTCTACCTTCCCCACCACCGTGTGGATGGTCAACAGGGTTCATAACAGTTCCACGTACTGTTGGACGAACTCCTAACCAGCGTGTGCGACCGGCTTTACCAATTCTAACTAAGTTATGATATTCATTACCAACTACACCAATGGTTGCGCGGCAAGTTGCTAAAATCTTACGAGTTTCACCAGAAGGCATCCGAACTAATACATAACGATCTTCACGTCCAAGAATTTGAGCGGAAGTTCCTGCTGAACGTACGAGTTGTCCACCTTTGCCAGGCTTTAATTCGATATTATGAATGAATGTACCTACAGGAATATTACCGAGTGGCAAGGTGTTACCAATTTTAATGTCAACATTTTCACCTGACATAATTTCCATGCCAACTTGTAATCCTTTTGGTGCTAAAATGTAACGTTTTTCTCCGTCTACATAGTTAATTAACGCAATTAATGCGCTACGGTTAGGATCATATTCAATCGTAGCAACTTTTCCTACGATACCATCTTTATTACGTTTGAAGTCAATAATACGATATTTACGTTTATTGCCGCCGCCTTGATGACGAACTGTTATTCTACCTTGATTATTACGACCTGATTTCTTTTTTAAAGGTACTACTAAACTTTTTTCTGGTTCATCTGTAGTGATTAGTTGTTTGTAGTCTAGTACAGACATGTTGCGACGGGCGTTCGTTGTGGGTTTATATACTTTAATTGGCATCTAACTTTCCTCCTTTACCTAAACGTTAGATATACATCTTAATGGATTATACATCAAATAATTCGATTGTATGTCCTGGAGCTAATTTAACAATTGCTTTCTTATAACCAGGTTTTGTCCCTTCGAATCTACCAACACGACGTTTCTTAGGACGCACATTCATTACGTTAACCTTCAAAACTTTAACATTGAATAGTTTTTCGACGGCATAAGCAACTTCCGTTTTATTAGCATCTTTATCAACTACAAATGTATATTTGTTGTCTTGGCCCATTAAATCGGAAGTTTTTTCAGTAATAATAGGACGCAAAATGATATCACGAGGATCTCTCATTATGCGAGCACCTCCTCAATTTTTCTAACAGCATCTTGAGTAATAACAACTTTATTAGCGTTTAATAAATCAACAACATTGAGACTATTTGTTGTTATTGTTAATACACCAGGAATATTACGTGCTGATAACATTACATTTTGATTTTCTTCAGCAAGTACGATTAATACTTTCTTATCAGCATTTAGATTCTTTAAAACTTGTATCATATCTTTTGTTTTTGGTTTTTCAAAGTTTAACGTGTCAACAACCACGATGCTGTTTTCACGTACTACTTGTGAGAGCGCTGATTTAAGCGCAAGTCTACGTACTTTCTTATTTAATTTATAAGAATATGTTCTCGGAATTGGTCCAAATACTGTTCCACCTCCACGCCATTGAGGTGCCCGAATTGAACCTTGTCTTGCACGACCTGTACCTTTTTGTGCATATGGCTTGCGTCCGCCACCACTTACTTCAGAACGTGTCTTTGCTTTATGTGTTCCTTGACGAAGTGAAGCTCTAATCATTAACACAGCTTCATGTAGTACATGTTCATTGGGCTCAATTCCAAAAACAGAATCCGCTAATTCAATTTCACCAACTTGTGTACCACTTTGGTTATATAATGCAACAACTGGCATTGCGTGGTCCTCCTTTCCTTAATTCCGAATTATTTACCGCTCTTTTTAACAGCGTTACTAATGATAACTAATGATTTTTTAGCACCTGGAACATTACCTTTTATAAGAATGACATTCTTTTCAGGGTCAACTTTTACTACTTGTAAGTTTTGAATCGTGACTGTTTCGCCACCCATACGGCTTGGTAAACCTTTACCTTTAAATACGCGGTTAGGGTCAATACTACCCATTGAACCAGCCTTGCGATGGTAACCAGAACCATGGGACATTGGTCCACGATTTTGATTATACTTCTTAATGGCACCTGCATAACCTTTACCTTTTGATGTGCCAGTCACGTCAACATATTCTCCTGCTGAGAAAATGTCTACCTTAACCTCTTGACCAACTTCGTAGTTTAATAAATCTGAACCACGAATTTCTTTAACGAAGCGCTTAGGTGCTGTATTTGCTTTGGCAGCATGTCCTATTTTTGGCTTGTTAGTTAGTGCTGGTCTTAAGTCTTCCATTCCTAATTGAACTGCATCATAACCGTCTGTTTCTACTGTTTTCTTTTGTAGAACAACATTTGGTTCAACTTTGATTACAGTTACTGGAACAAGAAAACCTTTTTCATCAAAAATTGAAGTCATTCCAATTTTTCTACCTAAGATTCCTTTGGCCATGAGTTACACCTCCTAAAACTATAATTTAATTTCAACGTCAACACCGCTTGGCAATTCTAAATGCATTAACGCATCGATCGTTTGTGGTGTTGGATCAATAATATCAATCAATCTCTTATGCGTACGCATTTCAAATTGTTCACGAGAATCCTTATATTTGTGAACCGCACGCAAAATAGTGAAAACTTGTTTTTCTGTTGGAAGCGGAATTGGACCTGATACATTAGCACCAGTTCTCTTTGCGCTTTCAACAATTTTCTTTGCTGATTGATCGATTAATCTGTGATCATACGCCTTTAAGCGAATCCGAATTTTTTGATTTGCCATTATTTAGTTCCTCCTTTCGCCTATTTCCCAATAGACTCGCTCCATGGAAATTTCCTAACGCACCTCGCCATGGCAAAGCGGCCGGGTGTGTCAGCAACCTCCCACTTCTACGCTAGTCATAGACTTGAATATTATACACTAAATCATTTGCATTTGCAACAGTTTTTGCTTGTATCATTTAAATTTTTTTTATGTTTTTTGTCCATATTTCTATTATCAATTTTTTCCTGTAAAAATATGCAAAATTCAGATTATTTATTGTTTTCTTTCAACATTT
>JAAYWZ010000033.1 GCA_012516175.1 Bacilli bacterium | reverse complement strand
TTTTTAGGTATCTGGTTTTTTTTAACAACATTCATATAAATTTATCATCTTTATAATTTTTTTACCTGTTATAGTTAAGTCCATAACCATATGGAAACTGATAAAGACTTGGATTATAGTTAGGATTAATAACCGAATCAGCTAATTGGGTATTATCTTTAGGCCATGTTACAGGTAACTTACCAGTAAAATCATAATCACCAAATAAAACATCAGTAATTCCTCCACCTTCTGTTCCTGGTAACCAAGCAGCCACAAAAGCATCCCAATCATCTAGATAATCTTTCACAATTAGGGGTCTACCAGATAAAAGAATAACGATTGTTGGAAGTCCAGAAGCTTTGGCATCAAGAAGTGCTTGAAGATTTTCTGGATGAGATGTATAACTACCCTTACCCATTTCTCCATGAACAATATCTAAGAATCCATTATCACCATGACCCTCCGCATAAGGAAGCTCAGATAATACTACTCCCGCAACATCTGCTTTAGAGCTATCATTTTTATCAATATAAATTTTTCCCCCATTATTTGTGAGTACTTCATTAAATGCTTCATAAATTGACGTTCCATCAATTACGTCTTTTCCTTCAGCACCTTGCCATCTAACTGTCCATCCACCACATTGTAAGTGTAAATTATCTCTACCTGGTCCTAATAATAATATATTTGCGTTTTTCTTTAAAGGAAGGATTTCATGATCATTTTTTAATAATACTAATGATTTTCGTACAGCTTCTCGGGCGATTTCCTTATGCTCATCCGTACTTAATTTACCAGAAGATTCCTCTACCAAAGGATTATCCATAATGTTATGTTTAAACTTAACATATAATATTCTACTTACCGCATCATTAATTCTTTCCATGGAAATATCATTATTTTTTACTGCTTTAATGACATTATTATAAGCATCCTTCCAAGTGTGAGGTTCCATTAAGACATCAATACCCGCATTAATCGCTAAAACTAATTGTTGGTAATAGCTAGAAGCTGGAATTTGTTTAATTCCGTCATAATCCGAAACTACAATCCCCTTAAATCCTAGCTCATCTTTTAATAGTCCTGTAATCAAAGCACGATTTTGATGCATTTTAATACCCTTAAAACTACTATAGGATACCATTACACTACTAACATCAGCCTTAATTGCTTCAATATAACCAGGTAAATGAATCCGTACTAAATCTTCATAACTAATATTCACATTACCCTGGTCAATTGACCAGCTTCCTTTAGATTGATTTCTTAAGGAAGTTGCACCATCACCAAGAAAATGTTTTGCGGTAGCTACACGATTATATTCTTGTAAACCTAAAACATATTGATAAACAAGATTTTCGATTAACTCAGGATTTTCTCCGAAGCTTTCATAGGTTCTACCCCATTGAATATTTTGAACAACACTTACACTTGGACTAAAATTCCAATTTACTCCCGTTTTAGCCATTTCCTCAGCAGTAACTTTTCCGACCTTATACATTAATTCTGGATCATTTGCGGCACCTAAGCCAATATTATGTGGAAAAATCGTTGCACCTTTTACCGCATTATGTCCATGAACAGCATCAATACCATATAAAACCGGTATCCCTGTTTCTGAATTAAGTGCACTTCTTTGTATCTTATTATAATTATCCGCCCAAACAACATAAGTCATATTAACTGGACTCTGACCAGCACCACTTAAAATAGTCCCAATATTATACTTCTTTATTTCCTCTAAACTAATCGAATTTCGTTCTGGCATCATCATTTGCCCTACCTTTTGTTCGAGGGTCATTTTACTTAGTAAAGCCTCTACTCTATCTTTAATATCTAATGTAGTTGTAGTGGCTTTAGTCGTAGTCGTTAAAGACTTTGATGTTGTGGTTAACTCACTATGATTAGTTGTAGTAGTTTTATTACAGCCAAATAACACACTAATCATAAGAATTAATACTAAAAAGCCAATTAATCTATTCATATACTTTTATTTAATTATATAGGTTGTAATTGAATGTTCAGGACTTTCGACTGTAACACCAATGTTATTTACAACTAATGAGAATGTTTCCATATGATCTAATTCATTTTGAACAACGACAACAATAGAACTATCTTCATTCTTAAATGCAGTTGCGCGTACTCCCTCTGGTGTATTTTTAACTAAACCAATTCGTACCGCATTAGGGCGAATAAACTTAGAAAACTGACCGATATAGTAATATGAGCTATTGTAGATTAATTCTTTTGTATTTCTATCCGCGATAATTGGAGCATCACAAAGATTGTTTACATGATTTGGTCCACCAGTTTCATTTAAAACCATGTTCCAATCAATAAAGCCTTCACTAAAGTTGTTGAAATCTTCAATGATATTCCGTCCATAACGTTCTCCAGTATGCCATGCACCAAGATGTACGCCACCTTCTTGACAACCCTCAGTAAAGATAATATGTTTATCTGGGAAGAGGGCGTGAACGATGCTTAAATTAGTGAAGTTTTCTGATACATACCAGTGATTTCCCACACCCCAAACATATTTATTCGCTTCTTTATCTAAAAGAATGGTCGCAGCGCGTTCGACCATGATATCACGGTTATGATCCCATACGATGATACCAACATCTAATCCTGATTTTTCAATCGTTGGTCCTAAATAATCACGGACAAAATCACGTTCTTCTTCTGAACTATAAATACAAGAATCCCAGGTTTGAACCGCTTGTGGTTCATTTTGGACACTAATCCATTCAATATTAACACCACGTTTTTTCATTTCTTCAATGAACTTAACATAATAATTTGCCCAAACTTGATAATATTCAGTTAATAATTTACCTCCAAAATTCATGTTCTTATTAGATTTCATCCACGCAGGTGGACTCCATGGTGAACCTAATATCTTTAGTGTAGTGCCACTTACCTTTTGAGCATCTTTAATGAGTGGTACAACCCATTTATCTTCATGTGACATATCAAATGTTTCTAAATTAACATCATTCTCTTCAACATATGTATAATTACCTAAAGCAAAATCACAAGAATTGATTGCGACTCGTCCAAGCGTGTAGCCTAACCCTTCCTTGGGGTCAAAATATGCCTTTATTGCTTCTTCGCGTTTTTCTTTAGGCATTTCTGATAATGTATAAGCACACGCTTCTGTAAATGCACCACCAAAACCAATATGGGTTTGATATGTTTCATTAGGACTTACAACAATCATGTTACTATGTCGATTAAATTCTCCGTTTAATTCTAAAGTTTCAAGTTCTGTTAAACGGTCTCCTGTATTTTTCGCGGTTCTTATAACTTTTACTTTCATCCTATCACCTACTCTAAATTATAACTTAATCCATATCCATAAGGGAAAAGATAATCTTTTATATTATAATTTTCCTTATTAATTGTTTGTCCAGCTTGACTACTATACTCAGGCCATGTAACAGGTAATTTTCCGGTAAAATCATAATCGCCAAATAAGACGTCCGCAATTCCTCTTCCACCTTCACTACCTGGAAGCCAAGCAGCAATAAAGCTATCCCAGTAATTAATCTCAGAAGTTACTATCATCGGTCTTCCTGAAAGTAATATTACTACCATTGGTAATCCAGTATTTTTAGCTTGATTGAGAGCTGTAATGTTTTCTGAAAGTGATGTTGGACTATTAAGACTTAAGAGACGGTTATCACCAATACCTTCTGCATAAGGTCTTTCCGCAATAACCACCACAACAACATCGGCTTTTGCGCTATCCTTAATATCGGTATAAACATTACCTGTTCCTATTTGCTTAATTCCTTGCAAAATTGAAGTGCCTTTAGCCTTTGTCTTGTCCATCGTACCTTGCCATTCGATTGTCCATCCACCATTTTGGAGAGCAACATTATCAGCACCAGGACCTAATAACAATATATTTGTACTCTTTTTAAGCGGAAGGATACTTCCCTCATTCTTTAATAGTACTAGTGATTCCCGTGCGGCAGTACGTGCTAATTCCTTATGTGCTTCTGAGTTAAAGTTATCTGTATTTAAAGTCTTAATTGGTTCATCAAATAAACCTAATTTATATTTAACAATCAGAATACGTTTCACCGCATCATTAATTCTTTCCTCACTAATCTTTCCATTATTAAATCCATCGATAATCGCATTTATCGCATCTTTCCACCGACTTGGTTCCATCAACATATCAATACCCGCATTAACTGCAGTTATTACTTGCTCATGATAGCTACCAGGTAACTGTTGAATTCCATCATAATCACTTATCACAATGCCTTGGAAGCCTAATTCACCTTTTAATAAGGTCTCGATTAATTCATGACTATGCATTTTCTTTCCCTGATAACTACTATATGAAACCATTATCGTATCCACACCAGCATTTATCGCTTCGATATATCCTGGTAAATGAATCTTTCTTAACTGTTCCATGGAAATTGTCACATTACCTTGGTCCATCATAAATGCATAAGGATTTTTGAAAGCCCAATCCGAATTCCGATAATTATTCGCATTCCATTCCGTTCCGCCATCTCCAATAAAATGTTTTGCGGTTGCGGCAATTCCATTATCTTGTAAACCTTTAATATATTGCTCCACTAAAGAAACTTGTAAATCAGGACACTCACCAAATGACTCATAGGTTCTACCCCAGCGAATATCTTGAACTACACTTACAGCTGGCGCAAAATTCCAATCGAGTCCTGTTGCTTTTATTTCTTCGGAAGTTGCTTTAGCAATTTCGTACATTAAATCCGAATTATTCGCAGCACCTAAACCAATATTATGTGGGAAGATCGTAGCTCCTTGGACATTACCATGACCATGAACAGCATCGACTCCGTAAATAATCGGAATCCCACTACTAGATTGTAATGCCGCAGTTTGGAAAGTATTATACATATTAACCCAGCTTTGTGGTGTATTGCCACTAGGGTAGGAGCCGCCCCCACTTAAAATCGAACCAACATTATATTGCTTAACCTCTTCTGGTGTAATTTGATTGCGTTCTGCTTGCACCATTTGTCCTGCCTTTTCCGCAAGGGATAATTGAGCAAGCTTAGCTTCTGCTTTCGCAATTATCTCTTGTGATGCAATCGGCGTATTTTTTAATGTTTGTGTTACCGATTTACATTCTCTTAAAACCACATTAGGGGTTTCTTTAGTAGTGGTTGTTGTTTCACGTGTTGTCGTCATTTCATTTGATGTTGTTATAGTTGTTGAAGTTTTACTTTTACAAGCATATAAAATAACTAAAAACGTTATTGATGTGATTAATATACTCAACTTTTTAAGCATTTTTCCACAATCCTTTATTTGTAATTATCTGGGAGAATACCCGCTTTTATCAAGCGGGCAAAATCCCAAGCACTAAAACTTGAACTATCAATTTTATAACTCCAGAAATACCAGCCAAATCCCGTTTCATAAACGCTTAATTGGACATCAGCTAAGCACTTATAAACTAAATTACGGTTAAAATCATCGAGGTTTTCAAAAACATTTTCTCGTAATCCCAGTGACCATTCACCAATAATTACTTTTGTGAAAGCAGAAAGTTCACTAATTAAATTTTTACGCGCTAAAATGGTTTTTATCTGCTCATAAATATTACCATTCGCAATCTTTTCATCAAAACAATGATATAAATGTAAGTCAAAACAAACATTGTCTAAAGCTTCGAAAAATTGCTTCCAGCTAGCATCTTCTGGACGGAAAGAATCATGAAAGACAATTGTTTTATTGGTATGTTTTCTAATTACTTCATAACTTTTACGATAGAAATCTTGAATTAACTTTATATCAATACTAAAGTGCGGTTCATTTAAGACTTCAAATCCCCATAGTGCTGGATGCTTATGATATCTTAAGGCAATTCTCTCTAATATATTAACAGTTAAATCGATATTTTCCTGAGATGTTGGCCATCCGATAACTCCAGTAATACCACCATTATCAAAACCATTTTGACATCCTGGGGCGGTATGTAAATCAAGTAAGACCTCTAGGTGATACTTATTTGCCCAATCAAGAGCTTTATCAATATACTCTACTGAACGATAATAAGGTTTGACCTCACCGAATAACCACCATGGTATCGGAATCCGTACTGAGTTAATTCCAATACTTGCTAGATACTTAAAATCAGCTTCTGTGATAAAGCTATCCCAATGTACTTTTAAAGCCAATTCAGGGTTTTCTTTTTCTAAGCAAAAGACGGTCTCATCAGGTCCACTCACACCAGTAAATAAATCACGTTTCATCCATTTTTCTAAAACAAACCAGCCACCTAGATTTACGCCTCGTATTTTTTCCATATTCTACTCCTTATGCAAGATTAACTGTCATTTTCTTGACTTTACCTTCCCGTATATCTATGGCTAAATTACCTCTAACCTCTTTATCATTAACTTCAATTACTTTTCCATCATGATAATAAAGTATATAATTCAAAACATTTGCTTTTGAGTCACCATAAGTGTTTTTAAGTGTTTCGTTATGATAAGTAACTTCACAAGTTCCAAATAATTTAAAGCTAATTTCTTTATTTTCATCAAAGAAATCACGATGTAAAATTGGTTCAAGTTTTAACACTAACTCATTATTGACAAAGCTAAATAAACTCTTACCCATCATCATTACTTTCCACATCGAAATCATTTCCGCTGTAGTTCCTGTTAAGCGCGCCACAAAACCACGACCATGATTATGTGGATTTGGGTTTTTACTTGAAGCGATAAATGATGAATTCTCTAAAGTTGAACGACCATAGATACTTGCATCCATAAATGGTGGTAAACAAGTTCTAATATCTTCATAATATTCTTTATATAAACCGCTCTTTAATAATCCATATAAATATTTATATTCCATATGCATGAAGCAGGCTTCTCGCTCTAACCAACCTGGTGTAAAGGCTCGAGCCCGACCAATATGTAATGTTTCGTTTTCTAATGACTCAGATGTGATATACATTTTTAAAGCCTTATCATACATATCACTCTGTTTAATTCGGTCATATAGGGTATGGGCAAAATATTTATCATCAACTTGTTTTAAAAGCCGAGCTGGTGCTTCTAAGAAGTATGGTAAAGCACGAACCTCCCACTTTTTCACCAACACATTTGGTAAATTTAAATGGGGATGTGTTGTTGGTAATACTTCAAAATCTGTTGCAGTATAAGTAAAGTATGTAGGAATCAAACCCTTACCAAAAGCAATTGCCTTTTTAATCGCATTATCCACCTTCATATCAAGGCTTTCAACATAATCTTTTAAATTACTTAATTGAACTTCAACTAATTCTCCTGATAAACCAAAACGGATAAGCTCGCGATTTGCTTCTCTTACACTTTGAACCTGCTCAAAATAATCCTCATCGCTTAAATTCGAATTAATCAAGTCACTCACTTGTTTGAGGAAATCGAAAATTTCCTTGGGAATTTTAACCTCACAATTGAACTTAGAGATGACTCCTAATAAAAATCTCGTGATGCGACTAATTTCAATCGTTTCACACATGCTTGAACCAAAAATTCCTGGTAAACCATTCATTGAATCATTCCAACCTGGTTTACCTGCATCCATCATCACACCCATGCCTTTTTGGTCTAAGCCTGCAACCTTATTTAAAGCAAGATGTAGTAGCTTCACAAATAATGAAGTCTTAACGATATTACCTAATTTGTCACGACTCCAATTTGTACCATGCGGATTTAAACCAAGTCGGTCAATTTTCTCTTGATCATACATTACCGCTTCAACTTGACGTACTTTACCATCTTTTGTCAATACATATTTTTCATTTCTTGGTAAAACTGTTACATGACTTTCAAAATAGCGATAGTTTTCAGTAAACATTAAGTCTTCTAGCAAATCTGGATAAACCTCAAGATAATTTTCAATTAAATCCATATTATAGGTCCAATGATCTACCCAATAACCTTCACCATAGCTTGCTTCTATATCTTGAATTGAAGCCTTTAAAACCTTTTCTAAAAATGCTTCTTTAGATATTGTTAATTCAATATGATTTAAATCGATATAGGTCATTAATTTACCTGGTGTAAATTTATGACTTAAAATATTTGTAATTTTATCTTGATGGCTTTTCACATACTGTAAGATTGAATCTATTTGACTTAAGTCAAAACTTAATGATGAACCCTTAATGACTAAAGGATTATGCCCATCAAGTTGGATTAATTCCATAAATTGCTTGATATTATAGAGTCCAGCTTCTTTCACAAAATAAACATCATTCCGACGATTTTGGTTGACATCACGGAAATTTCCATTTCCTTGGGAATAATAAGAAGGCTCAACAATAAAATGATTATATTCCCGTTCCATATCGCCATGAATTCGCGAAAAGACATGATATATGATTAAATCATCCTTACCCTGGAAGACAAAGGGATAGCCCCCTCTTAAAAGATTATCAACAAAGCATTGCTTTAAGTATTCATCAAAGATTGGTATACCAGTCTTTGTCGCAATTGGACTTGATAATAGATTTCCTAATTCCTTTGCTTCTTGTTCCTTTTGCGTAAAATACGCAAATGTAAACTTTTTCGCTAAAGTATTTAATGTATCGAGATTTGGCATCCGTCCAACTAAAGAATAAGTTGTTAAGGTTGGTTCTTTTAAAGTAATTGCGGTATAAGCACAAGGAATTTTATTCGCATAAATTTGTGGTTGTTTTAAGATTGCTTCTAAAGATTCATCAATAAATTTTTCTGGAAGTGCAAGTGCAGTATTATAACCAAAAATTAAATCATTATCATAAATGATTGGTAGAAATTCATCATTTGCATTAACAGTCAAATAGAAGTGTCCTTGTTCTACTGCATCCACAAGGGCTGTATCAGCAGTTGTGGCGCGATTCTTATAAAAAGGAATATTCTTCTCGCCATTTATGACATCGAACCAAGCAACAGCGAGGTTTGCCATATTTTTAGTTTGGTAATTATCTACTTCTGCTGGCCAAAGTGTTGATAAACCATCGAGTATTTCAATTTCTCGTTTTTCATTTGTTAAGGATTCAAATGTTACTTTACGAACAAATCCCGCAAAAGTATCATGGGGAATATTAAAATAAGATACTGTTATTTTAAGTTTGATTGAATGGTTTATCTCTACAAAGCTTAACTTATTAGTTTCAATTAGCATCTTCCGTTCACAATCACAATTACTTGTTGAAACAAATGCTTCATAAACTTTACCATCAACCTTTACAAAGGTACGAAAGCCTTCTTTTTCAGTACGGCGATAAGCAATGTTTGCCGGTACAAAATCTAATATCGGTTTTTCTTTACTTTCAATACCAAACCCTGCAATTCCTTGACCCCGATTTACATAATAAACCCACATCGGAATACCATCGACTCCGGCAATTCCAGGGAGGAAACTGGCGAAGGGTTTGGCAGAATTATAATCTTCAATCACAAATTGATTATCGGAATTTAAATAATACTTAATTATTTTGACCCCCCCGTTTGTTGTAAGTTTTTGATTAATTCCGATTGATAAATGCGGACATAATCAACTTCTAAGGTTTGTGGGAAAATACTATCATCAATACCCCTAGCTCCACCCCAGTCGCCGCCAATCGCAAGATTTATTATCAAATAAAAGCTCTTATCAAATGGCCATTCAGCTTTTGTCGGACAGGACACAAAGTTACTTGGTTTAAAGCGGAAATAAAACCTTCCATCCACATAGAAATCAATCCGATCTGGTAACCATTCAATTGAATAAACGTGGAATTCGGTATCTACATCTTGTACATAGATTTGGGCAGTTTTTTGTGTTCCAATTTTATGATAGTATTTTTGGGTATGTACACTACCATGAATCCGATTCATATCATAGCCAACATGCTCCATGATATCTATCTCACCACTATTTGGCCAATTACCATAGCTAGATGAAAATGGCATCATCCAGAAAGCTGGCCATGTACCTCGACCACTTGGTAATTTTGCTCTTATTTCAAATTTACCATAAAGCCATTGAGCTTTACCCCGTGTCCAAATCTTACTTGAAGTATATTGATTATTTTGATATTGTTCTTTCCGTGCTTCGATAACCAATAAGCCATTTTCAACTTTCAGATTATCGCCTGCAGTGTAGTATTGTAATTCATTATTACCAAAACCACTACCACCAGTGTGATAAGCCCATTTTGTCATATCTAATGCATCACCATCGAACTCATCACTCCACACTAACTCATAGTTTAAATTCTCTACATCATATTCATAATTTATCGCTTTACAACTTAGGTTTTTAGTAGTTGTTGTTAATTGTTTAGTTGTTGTAGTAGTTTGTGTCGTTGTAGTTAATGTGGTTGTCGTAGTTTGATTACATGATACCAAAAGGATTAAGAATATTAGTGTAAATAATATAAGTATTTTTCGTTTCAATTTATTCACCTGTAATACCTGTCCTTTCAATACCTTCGATAAACTGTCGTTGTGCAAAAATATAAAGGATTATTAATGGTAACATCGTAATCAAAGTTCCTGCCATCTTATATGATTCATTAATCCGAATTTGCTCGGCACTATTGCTTCCACCATATAAATTGCTAAATGTACTATCAAAAATACTTAAGTTCATTGGTAATAATGGAATTTTATAACGAAGGAAAGTACTTGTCATATATGATTCATTCCAATTCCAAACAAAAGCAAAGAGGAATACTGTAACGATAATTGAAAGTGACATTCTAATAAAGATATGCCAGAAAACTTGTAATGAATTCGCTCCATCAATCCGAGCTGCTTCGTCAAGTGAATGGGGAATCATCTTAAAGAAGTTATAAAAAATGAGAATTAAAATCGCATTATTAACCCCTTGTCCAAATAAGGTAAGGAATAACTGCGGATAAATCGTTCCTAAAACCTTTACTTTCATTTGAATAGTTTCAAACATCATAATTCTAGGTACCATAACGACTGGTAAAGGTACGATAAAAGAGAAAATAACCATCGCAAACCAGAAATTCTTTAATTTAAACTTAAACCGGGCAAAGGCAAATCCCGTTAAGGCAGCTACTAAGGTTTGAATTAGTCCATATAATGTTGAAATTTTTATCGAATTCATTAAAGAACTCTTAAAAACCTTTTTAAAGTTAAACCATTCTTTAAAATTTCGTGGTAGCCCTAAAACCTCACATGCCCTTCGCAGTGATTCTAAAGTAAATTTACTTGGTATCCAGTATACTTCATTGTCAAGGACATCCTTTTGTGACATAAATGATAATAAAATCATTCTAATGAACGGATATACAAAGACATAGCTAATACCAATGAGGAGTAAATACACAAAGATTTTAAAAACCAAACCATCGGTAGTTACATTTCCAAAGATTTTTTTCCGTAGATGTTGGTAATTAATTTTTTTCACATAGTTGGTTAGTTTTTCTACCTTAATCATTTTTGTTCACTCCTTTCATTAGTTTTTTCTTATTCCGTTTTTGGATCCATGCTAACTTTTTCTGTTGTCTTTCTTGTAGTGACTCAACGACCTTTACTTTATCCCTATTTCTTAATACTAATAACGCAAATCCAACTAGTATGAAGACAACAATCGTATATAATACCGCGTAAGCAGAGGCATAACCTAATCCATTAGAGGTAACCCCTAGCGCATTCTTAATTAAATCATAGATAGCGGTAATATTACTTTGTCTTGGTCGAATATTGTATAAACCTAAGTTAACAATCGTATAAATCGTTACAACTAGAGCAGTTGATTTAACCATTGGGATGGTAATCTTCCAAAGAATTTGCCACCAGCTTGCACCATCGATTTGTGTTGCTTCATATAATTGATGGTCAATTTTCTGTAAGGCATTAATAAAGAGAATAATTGGAATACCTGTAAACCATAATACAATCGTAAAGTTAACAAACAATACTTCAATTATCTGGGCAAAGAAACGGGAATAATTACTTACGATATGAAAGATAAAGATACTATTGATGGAGGCAAAATTTGCTGCTCCTGATGAGATAAATTGCTGCATTACAGAACCGGATAAAATGATTACGGGTAAGAAGAAGATGGTCCGTAGTATTGCTCTACCTTTGATATCTTGATTTAATAAAACCGCAAGAATAAAAGATATAACTAATATAACTGGTACATATAGTACTTGCATGATAATGAATTCTAATAATGATGGTAAAAACTGCGTATTTTTAAAGAAGATATCATTATAATTTTCAAAATTATTCCACTTAATTTGCCAGCCAAGTGCTGTTTGATTAACATTCGTAAAACTTAAGTAAAAAGTATATAGAAAGGGAATTCCGGTGAATACGAGAAAGCCAATTAACCATGGGGCAAGGAATAAATATCCACCGAGATTACTTTTAATTGCCTTGATGATTTGCTTTTTCTTATTATTATTCAATTAGCTCACTCCCCTTCAAAAATCTCATAACTAAGTGGTGCGACTTCTCTTCCTTTATATATTGCTGGCTCATCTTTGTAATTGATGAGAATTTCTATACCATTTTGATATGTGTTGACAATAACACCATTTTCAATAACCTTCCGATTAATCCATTCGCTATTAACCGTATATTTTAATGCTCCATTAACCCGCTCATAAATCGATTTAATTAAATCCTTATACTCGGCGTATTCGGTAGAGAAATAATTCGCGGAGTTCGTTGCCATTAAGAGGTATGCTGGTTCATGGGAGAGAACAAAGGATGGATAGACATTATAATCAATCATCCGTAATACATCTGAATCAGTATAAAATGAGAAGTTTGAATATGGTGAATATATCTCCATAGAACCATTTAGTACAAGCTGTAAGAAAGGTACTGTATCAGTCTCAATAATATATTGGGAATTGAATACCGGTGCATCAAGATAACGGTCAACATATTTCCAAGTATACAGATTTGGATTACTTGAGTTAATTAGATAATCTTTACTTATCTTTTCTAAAGCTTTTTGATAAATTTCAATAGTCTTTTCTCGTGAAACGATATCTTTATTGAAATCAGATAATAGAATATTTGTTATTCCCTCAATTGTAGTTGATCGAGGACTAATCTTATTTAAAGCTTTAATATGAGATTCTAGCCATTTATTGGCTTTTTCTGCCCGAGCATAATTAAAGACATTAACTGGTGCTTCAGCATCGAACAAATAATAGGTTGTATACCAACTCGATACATGTTTAATCGAATTTCCTGATAAGGAAATTTGCTTATCATTTATTCTAATAAAGTTTTGTGAAAGCGAGACATCAATACCTAAATCACTTAATTCTTTTATGGTATCCTTAAATTCTCTTTTCGAGCCAATACTTCCATCATAATCAATTTTGTTAGGTTTACCTAAAGTAACACCACCATCTTGATAACCTAATAAACCAGAATTGATATTTGCGATACCATTATTCTTTAAATCGGTTAAAATCCGATTAACATCATTGATATTAGTTACAACCACATTTTCATATCCGACAATATTCTTTTTTACATCGGACATAATAAAGTCAATCCGTGTTGGTACATCACGATAATCAAAAGTTTTTTCCTTTAACAAATTATTCTTAATTAAATAATTACGATATGCTTTTGCCATTCCGATATAGTTTGCTGGAAGTCCATCAGAGCTACCGTCACCGGCTAAAAAGTCATAATTAATTTTAATATCATAATGATACCTATTATCGTGGATTGTCTCAAAATTCCATCCAGCTCGGTTATAGATTTGATAATATATATTATTAAAGTTAAAGCGTGGATAAGCAAAATGGTAATTCATATTACGACCTTCATCAGGAGTCGCGATGATTTCCATATGCTGATCGCCGCTAGTCGCATAGGCGACAAAAGCTGCTTCTGAACCATCACCATGGCTGATACCAAATACAGGCATTCTCGGTTCTTTCAGGCTAACATAACGAAACTCCGTCCGATGGTATAAATCCGTTGAGGAATAATCTCTTCCATAAACATAACCACGATAGGAAGTTAATGGTTTCTTATCGTTAGTGTTGTAATCCATAAAGCGGATTAAAGCACCAGGACCATCAGGTACTAATATATAACCGGGTACCCGATATTTATCTTCAACGATAACGAAATTATCTTTTTCTGGGTCATAATGAAGAATTCTTCCCCCTGATGCTCCAAGGAATGGTGTGATTAGTATACCTGCAAGACGATTAGCATCATCTCCTGTAATCTCTTCATCCCGAATTTCGTAAGATATACCTGTATCGGTAAAATAGATATGAACCTTTATTGATATAAGTGGTCTTGTAGCTTCTACTTCTAGAATATAATGATTATTCTCACCTAAAACCTTCTTTAAATTAGAAAAAATATATTGATTCTTTACATTAGGATCATAGGTTGCACTAGAAATACTAACTACTTGTCGTGTGTTATCATAATACTCTATGGTCACTAAAGAGTTAGCAATCCCTCCAAATAAATAGTTCATCCGATCTTCTTTTGGATCACAACCTTCTGCTTGACGTTCTTTACGCGGTTTGTCAAAACAAATTTCTTCCGCAACATCTCCTGACAATGTATCCAAACCGGTCTTCCATAAATAATCATTGCGTTTATCATATATCGCAATCACATCACGGTCTTCACGGAAATAAAATGTGAAGTTTTCATTATCAAAGAGTTCGGTATATTCAGAAGTATCAGTAATGATAAAATTAGGGTCTAATTTTTCCGGAGGTAATTTGGTGTCTTTATTGTTGGGAATATATTTTGCACCTACAGTATCAGCCATGAATAAACTGAATAATATTAAACATATACTGATAATTTTTTTATTCCGTAACATTTCGAATCGCCTCCATTACGATTTCTTTTAAGAAGTTGATTAATTGTTCCCACATGATGACGATTATGGCGATTAGAATCACGATAATCAACATGAAGAATATAGTTAAGATAATACTTTTAATTGTATCCCTTGTAGTATAGTTATGAATTTCTTGCACACCTAATATGATATTTAAACCGGACCAACATCCTCCGATTAACATTATCAAATCTAAGAAGAAGGCTTCATTGTAAGTAAGAATATATGATAATAATACGACGGAGATACATGCGATAAAAAGTGGTGCTAATGAATAAGCAAAAAGAATAAAGATTTGTTTTAAGGTACCTTCTCCATCTTTAATTGATGTTACAAGATAATTACAATAGACAAATAATAAAGTTAAGGCAAAAAATCCTAAGACGATGGAATTAAAATCAAGATCCTCAATAGCAACATATTGATAAATAAAGTCCTTACCAATGGTATACCAAAGGAATACAAAGAAAAATCCAATATAGATTGTGATTGCCCCAAGAAATGATCCTTTCTTTCCTTTTTTCAATTCATAAAAAGAATCTAATGGGTGGCGCATAACCCTAAACATATATAAAACATTATTGACTTGTTTAATTTCCGTAAATTCTTTAATTTTGGCTTTAACCAAATACATAAATGGTTTCCGTTTATTTATTGCTTTCGCAATCATAACCAAACCGGCAAATATCGCAAAGCCAATCATAACTGAAGTTAAGTTTTTTTGGAGAATAATATTTCTAACTTCCCAGAACGCTTCGGAGTAATCATCGCGATTACCAGCAATTTCAAAATGCTTCATCGCAAGCTCATATTCTTCTAATGCCAAATAGTTTTTCGCAATATTGTTGTGAGCTAATACGGACATTTGATTTAATCGCAATACTTCTTGCCAAGTTGCAATCGCTTCTTGGTACCTTCTGTTGGTATAGAGATTTAAAGCTTGATATATCTTAAGCGCATATTCCGTTGGTTTAAAGGATTGAATAAATGACTTACTATCATCTAACGCCCAAACCATACCATTACCGTCAACCGCAATTGCTGACAAGGAGTTAAATAATCCGGCGATATCATCAGCTGACCGGGTCCTGCTTGAATAGTTGCTGGCACCAAAACTATGGATAAATTCGCCATCAGATGTATAAACAAAAATTTCTCCTGTAGCCATACCAGCATAAATTATGCCTTGTTCATCAACATAGATATCTACGGCGTTATTTTGACTGAAAACACCATCAGAGAAGTTGTTTTCCCCGGCAATATTATGTTTCTTCACCGCATATAACGCATTATTACCAGTTGTGGTATAGACTAAGTTATTATGGTCGACAAAGACATTAGAAAATGTTGAAGGAATACGTGGGAATAATTTAGCCAATTGTTCTTCATTAAAAAGAAGGTTTTGGAGCCGTTGTGTAAAGGTTAAATCCGTTAAGTTTGAAGTAAAATATCCTAAAAACTCTCCTGAATTAGAAAGGTGAATAATCCCAAAATCCACACCTTCAGCATAAATGAACATATTTCCCCGATTGTCTACGCCAATCTTAGACGGACTAAATTTTCGTTCATCAAATGTAGGAGCAGTTGGTTTAACAAATTTATTAAGTACTTCCCCGTTTTCATTTAACTTAAAAATAGCTTCAGCTCCTGAATCAGCTACATATATTTCTTCATTTTTCGTCACAAAGACTCCTTTGGGAGTTTTAAATTCTGGTAATTTATACTCATTAATAACTACATCTTGATAGGGGTCATATTTAATAATCCGTTTATTTCCTGTATCCGCAATGTACATATAGTTATTGATAATATTTCCTTTATCATCCTTCTCAATTGCGATATATAAGTCTTGCGGATTATTAAGTTTTAATTCAACAACACTGCGCTCAGGTAGATATGCATCCTGTGTTCGAATATAACGTCCTTTTGAGTTTAAGGTCATCGTATAAGAAGTGGCAGGAGAGGCATTAGCTAGTGTAGGGAAAAGTGTAAATGAGAAGATGATGATAATAAATAGTACGGCTTTTTTAAACATAATCTTCCCCCTCATTACTTGATACCCGAATGACTCATCGTACTCATTACCCGGGATTGCATGATAATAAAGATAATTAAGTTTGGTAAGAACATGATTAATCCAGCTGCAGCACTCATTCCGGCACCGGCAATACTGTTTTGGACACTTGTTAGAGTACTAAGATAAAAAGCAAATGATTTTAACGTTTCATCTTGAATATAAGTATTGGATGCTTCTGTTGCTCCCCAAGTTGATTGGAAAGTTAAGATAGCTACTGTCGCTAAAGCTGGTTTAATTAAAGGAATAATAATATGAATTAAAATTCGGAAATCATTGGCACCGTCGATTTTTGCGGCTTCAATTACTTCATTGGGTACTTGGTCGATGAATTGTTTTGTCAGAAATAATCCTACGGGTACAGCAAGATAAGGTATGATATGAACTAAGAAATTATTATTTAAGCCTAATTTAACAACTACTAAATAGCGTGGGATGGCTACCGCCACCATAACAAACATTAACGCCATTTGGTTAATCGCAAGTAAGCGTTTCTTTAATTTGAATTGCTTTTTTGAAAGAGCATAACCCGTTGTCGCACAAATAAAAATTGTTAAAACTACCATAACTATCGAAATAACTATTGAGTTAAATAAATATCTACTCATTGGCACACCTGTAGATGATGCTGTCCGTAATAACTCTTGGAAATTCTTTAAAGTTGGTTTTTGGACAAAAAAGCGAGGTGGAAACATAAAGAGTTCATCAAGGGGTTTAAATGCATTACAAAAGATATAAATAATCGGTAAGACCATGAATAATGCCACAGGAATTAAGACGAGATAAAACTTTATCTGCGACTTATCAAACCGTGTAGGATTAATTTTCGTACCTTTTATACTCATATTTACACCTCCTAATCTCTTTCACTGAACAATGCATAGGCAAGTTTGGAAAATCCCCAGATGATAAAGAGTAATACAACAGATACAGCAGCTGCATACCCCATTTCATATCTGATAAAACCAAAATCCTCAATATGATTAATAATTACTTGTCCGGAATATTGTGGTGTCGGGTTAGACCCTGATAGAGCTACACCAATACCACCAGAGTTAAATGTTCCAACAATACTCATAACAGCACCGAATAACATTTGTGGTTTCATTGATGGAACTGTGATATGCACGATTTCTTGGAATTTATTCTTTAATCCATCGATATAAGCTGCTTCATATAATTCTTCATCAACATTTAAAATCCCTGCAAGCATTGCCAAGAAACCAATTCCCATCGAACTCCAAAGGGAAACAATAATCATTATCGTCATTAAATAATCTGGTGATTGTAAAAATTGAATGGGTCGGTCAATTAGTCCCCATTTTATAAATAAACCATTAAGATATCCTTGGCTGTCACCGGAGAATAGTGTTCGCCAAACAACACCGGTAAAGACTCCCCCAACCATAGATGGTGAATAAATTATGAGTGCTAAAATTGTTCTCGGTGTTTTTTGAATTTGCGCAAGCATCCATGCTAAGATAAATGATAGGATATATCCACCAGGTCCAACGATTAAAGCATATTTTAATGTATTTGGAAGTACATATCTTAAAAAAACTGAATCTTGCGTAATAATCGTGACATAATTCAAAAGCCCCTTGTATTCAGGAAATTGAATTAAATTGAAATATGTAAGTGATAAGGTAATCGCTAAAGCAACGGGAATTGCGATAAATAAGGAGAAAAGGACAGAATAAGGTAGAAGTAGCAAAAATACTGCTAGTGCATCTTTAAAGGAACCATTTTTAAATTTCTGCTTTAAATCAGTTAATTTAATTTTCCCAAACATTATTCATCCTTCCTCCCTTTTTCTTCCATTTGTGATTTTATCCATTCAATATCATGAACAACATATTCCTTAACTACTTTTCCATCTTTATCAAGATAACCGAATTCAATCATTTTCTTTCTGATTTCCCGATTGATGATAATTACTTGTTTATCAATGGCAACTCCTGTTGGTGTATTATCAAATACAGCAGTATTCCAAATATCGGATAAGCCCCGTTCTAACATATATTGTCCAGGTGTTCTTGGTACGTCGCGTAGCCATTTAACTTGTTCTAAGATGATTTTTAAATGATTATTTTCAATTGGTGATCCTTCAACAGCGCGTAAATTACCGGATAACCATACATATTCTGGTCCATAGGTTGATTGAAGTGTCCGAGCAAAGTTTGTTTGAACTTCGGTTGACATCCACCATTTCATGAATTCCCAGCTTTCTTGAACTTTGTTTGTCGATTTCATAATTAATCCTGCTGAACCATTCGCAATATACCAACGATTAATTGAGCCATCTGTTTGTTTCGTTCCTGGATATGCCGATAGTTCCCATTGACCGATCAATTCTGGAGCAGCATTCTTAATTTGCAAGTATGTATTAAAGTCAACAATTCCTACTGGTAATTGATTATAACGGAAGGAATCATAGAATGATGGAACTTGTTCTGGTAAGGAATATGTAGTAAATAACGAGTTCAAGAAAGTTAAAGCTTCAACTGCTTCTTTTTCATTAATTGCCGAAGCTAAACCATCATCAGTATAAATCTTTCCATTATATTGATAAATTAGTGCTGAGGTTTGATAGAACCATTTTAGCGCTCCACCACCAGCTATTGGATGATAGAAATTCATACCATAACGTTGTAATTCTGGTAGGATGTCGATTACATCCTGCCAAGTATCTGGAACATCTAATCCTAATGCGTTAAATGTATCCTTACGATAGATTAAAGCATGGAAATCTAATGTCTCTGGTAAAGCATATACTCCATAATTTAATGTATAAGGAATAAATGCCCCAGGCGCAAAGTCACTAGCTACTTGCCAAAAATCAGGGAATTCCGCTAAGTTATAAGCTGCATCCCTTATTGCAAGGTCAAACGGCATATATGAAGCAAGACCTAAAGCAACATCTGGGGCAGCATTTGCAGCAGATGCTAAGATGATCTTATTAGGATCAGGCATAACCGAAATCTTTACTTTAATTCCTGTATTAGGGGTAAACTCTGAATCAACCATCTTTTGCATAATATCAACATAGGTAATTGGACGATTTACCCAAACGTCTACGACATCAGCATCATTTTTCGGTGTATACTTATCATCAGTGAATGAAGCAAAGAATGAGGCAAAAGAAGCACCAATACGTTTAAAGAAGGAAACCTTAGGTAATTCAACCGCTTCAGTATTATATATATAAATTCCATCTAAGCTCATTGGTTGCTCATTTAAATTACGTATGGTATCCCCTAACATTTGTGCAATAGAACCCGAACCACCTGATAAATCCTCTAAATATAATGGTAATTTACCAGGATACTCACGTAATTTATTTAAGGTATATAATGCCTTTTGAAGATATGAAAGAGTTGTTGATCTTTCTTTATTTGGTGCATATTGATTAAGGTCAGTAATCATCTTTTTGATTAAGATTTCATACGACTCAAGATATTTATCCGTATCGGGAATATATTGAACAATATTCCAAGTCCGGTTTTTATCAATTTCTTTACCAGTAATCTTAATTATATCTAAGGTAAATTTATTAATATGGTCTAAGATTAATTGGATATTTCTAACACTTTCTGAAACTATTTCCGCTGTTGCACTAATAGAAAGATAATGCTTTCCAGCTTCTAAATATACTTCATATGGTTTTCCACTTTTATCAGATAAAACCTCTAATTCCCACTTATTACCTTTTGTCATCGGAAATTCATATGTAAGGAATTCTTTAAAAGGAACTTTACCATCAATACGAATTGTTCTAAAGACACTAAAATCATTTTTCGTATTTTGATAATATAGAGCTAATTTATAATTACCACTATGAGGAACCTCAATTTCATAAGTTATTTCTTGACCTGATTTTCGCCATGAATAACCATCAATC
The DNA here is from genome assembly GCA_012516175.1 of Bacilli bacterium. Classification (GTDB taxonomy): domain Bacteria; phylum Bacillota_I; class Bacilli_A; order Haloplasmatales; family Haloplasmataceae; genus JAAZCR01. The sequence goes on along the minus strand of JAAYWZ010000033.1, from coordinate 9,333 downwards.
ACATTTAGTTTTTTATCAATTGGATGAAAAGGTGTTAAGTAAGGATTTTTCACCGAATTCATCCGGACATAAGAAGAATTTTTTTCAATATAACTAATCGCATTAATGTACTCTTGATGATTACCAATATTTGAAGATTCAAGATGATATTCTTCATAACTAGGTATAACATCAGGACATATTAATCTTAACTTACCAATATGAAAGGTATCTGCTGATAAATTCTTAATTTTAATTACTTGATTTTGTCCTTTATTAAATTTAAATAATAATGGTTCAACCGTATAATAGGTATTATTATATAAATAAATTGTTCTCCAACTTTTATCTTTTACTTGCGTTTGTAACGTTTCATCGCCATAACTATCCTTTAAAAAACTCTTTGTTGAATCACTCCAAAATAAAGGTAAATTAATTACTTCTGCCTCATCATATTGATATTCGTCATTGATACTTACAGCAATTGTAATATCATTAAGAGAATCCGAATAAGATTGGTAATCTAGTTGTAAATAATAATAACCAGGATTAATAATATCAACAGTATATATACCTTCCTCATCTGGTAAAAGGTTAAAATATTCTCCCTCATAAATTTCATCCTCAAGTAGATTAGAATTAGAAAGTTCGGCTTCTAAATCAGCTAAATTCGGATTTATATTAACAGTCTTTAAAAAATCAATATAGTAGTAGCGTTTATCAATTAGATTATCGTTTAAAATTGTAAAAGCATTATTAATATCAGCTTCCGTAAATTCATTTGCGGGAGTATAAGTTACATTCGGTTTATTAAAAATTAACACGATAACAACTAATATTACCAGAGCTATTCCGTACTTTATAAATCGCTTCACCATCTTATCACTCCTTATTAAAACTTATAGCACTAAATCAGAAGATTCAGTGCTATAAGAACATTAATCATTGAAAATCAGCATCAGTGTATCCGTAGTATTCTTTTAATCCATTTTTCAATTCTTCAATTGCCTTTTGGAAACGCTCATTAGCTAAACGATTCCATTCTGGTAATTTTTGTTTTACATTATCAAGCCATGCTGGATCTGTACGAGTAACACCAACTATATCAGCATTATTGAAGTTTAACCATTCATACATACAAGGTTGTCTTTCACCAGAATCGTTTGTAAAACGATATGGATATGCTTTATCGGATACATCCCAAACTTCTCCAGCTTCAAATAATCTAACTACTTCTTGGAAGCCAGGCATCTTATCTTTATCCGCAAAACGTTGATGAATATCAACTGAATACCAAATAGCCATTTGCTTATCGAATTCAGGTCCAGTAACTAATGGGAAGGAGTCATTCATCGCAGTTTTTAATACACCGCTGTCAGTAAATTGTTGGTCAGCTCTTGCTTGCCATGCTCTTGTATCACCAACCCAGAATGTAGCGAAGGTATAAGCAATTTTTAATTTTAATAATTCTTCTTCAGACCAAGTGGTATTTCCATCATCAGTTGCATAGTTATGAATAGCAAGTGGGTCTAATACAACACCTACTGTATTACCAACATAATCGGTTGCAGGTCTTGGATAAATGTCCCAGTTTTGCGATTGGATAGCACCCCAATGTAATGGATTTGGATGAGCACCATCTCCCATCATCCATGGGTCACCATCTAATGTTAATAATTTATTTAATCTGAATGCTGTATAACTCCACCAACCAATGCTATCCAAAAATTCTTGTGTTAATTGTCCACCATCCCAAAGTGGCCAAATAGAGTTATTTGCCCAATCTTCAAAGTAATTTTCTAAGATTTCAATTACTTCATTAGAGTTTAGGTTAACATAATCACCAGTTCCAGAATAATTGTATAAACTTTTATGAATTGTATTAGTACCAGTGTTGATAAATGATGGATTAGCGTCCATTGCACCAAAGAAGGTTTCGTTATCAGCTGATGTAATGAATCGAGTATAATCATCTAAATCCCAATCAGGTTTTGGTACAGTAATATTGTTGTTAATAGCTAATTCTTTATTAACATATACTCCCCATGGTAATAAGTATTGTGGAAGGCCAGCTTGGAAGCCATAGTAGTTCATCATTTTCATAATACTTGGGTTAAATGATTGATACATTGGATCATCCGCAAATACTGATAAGTCTGCTACTAAACCTTTCGCAATGTCACCAGCAAGGTCAGTTGATGCATAAATATCTGGCCATTTACCATGTTCTGATTTAAAATTAGATAAATGTTGATACCATGTACCGTTAGCATCATCTGGTCCTTCAGATTTTGCAAAGACATTAATCTTAATATTTGGATATAATTCTTTAAATGCCTTTGCTACAGCGTAGATTGCTGCTGTATTTTGACCAGTTATGTCAGCTGGTGTCCAATTTTTACTACCTAAGTCCTGATAATATTCATTATCCCCGGACCAAAGCATAATGTCGATTTCACCAACTGTGTCTCTTGGTAATGGTTCCCAATTACTAGTTGGTGCAGTTGTAGTTGTATTTTTTGTGTCTTTCGGATTATCCTTGTTACAACTTGCTATAGTTCCGATTAATACAAGGAACAATGTAAGCAAAATGAATTTTCTCATTAAGATCCCTCCAATTATCTAAATTAATCCGAATTATTTATATGAATATAGAAACCCTCGTTTCCTATATATTCACCTAAGCAAAAAATTAATTTCTACCACTTTTTATCCTCCTTACCAAAAATTATATCATTTTAAGAAAGCGATTACAATATTTTTAGAAAACGTTTTCGTAAATATTTAAAATTTTTTAATTATTTCAACTGATAAACACGTACATAATCGATTTCCATTGCTTGTGGTAAGACGGAATCATCAATCTCTCCACCCCAGAATCCACCAATGGCGACATTTAGGATAAGAAAGAACGGTTGATCAAATGGCCATTCAGGTGAACCATCATTTGGCTGTTTTTCAAACCGTGCATAGCTTACACCATCAACAAGAAACTCAATATAATCCTTAGTCCATTCTATCCCATATTCATAAAACTTATCACTAACATTGGGAAATTGTAAAAAATGCGTCTTTTGCGTATTGATTTTATGATTATATTTTTCAGTATGCAAACTAAAGTGTATAATGTCTTGGTTTTTTCCAACATGCTCCATGATATCTATTTCGCCACAATTTGGCCATCTTGTACCTGTGTTAATCGAGTCAGATAACATCCAAATTGCTGGCCAGGTACCTTTACCCTTTGGTAACTTTGCTTTAACTAAAATTTTACCATACTGCCAGGAAGCTTTACCATAAGTATTTAAGCGAGCAGATGTATAATGACGGTTTTCCTTATCCTCTTTTAAGGCAGTGATAAAAAGCTTACCATCCTTAACATAAGCGTTTTTAATGTCATCAGTATAGTACTGTGATTCATTATTACCAAAACCGTGTCCCCCTATAGTATAAGCCCATTTACTTGGATCTGGTTTACCTTCATAATCAAATTCATCAGACCAAACTAATTCATATTTCATATTTTAAACCTCGTCTATTCTTCTTTATTTATAATTAATGTACTAGTTGATTTTCCGAGAATTGTCACATTAGTTGCTGCACCATTATATTTTAAGGTAATATCTTGTGCTAACGCACCCTTATTATGTATAACTAAAACAATCGAACCATCTGGGTTGCGAAAAGCAGTGTTTATAATATTTTGATTACCTTGAAGCTTTGTCTCAATTCGTAATGCCTGTGGTAATACGAATTTAGAGAAATGACCAATCATGTAGTATTCTTCATTACGAACCACACTTCCATCAGGTTTGATTGTAATTACACCACGACAATCTTGACAGCCACCATTTTTTGGGCCATGGTCTTTATCTAATGCGATATTCCATAAAAGTACTGATTTACTATAATTATTAATAGAACCTATAAAAATATTTTCCATGTTCCAACTAATGTTTTCGGAAAAATTCGTTGCCCACTGTCCACCAGAACATTCAGTAAACCATATTCCTTTATCTGGAAATGCATTGTGAACCTTACTTTGAGAGTCAACACTTCCTGCATAACAATGGAAGGCAGTTCCTGCCACATACTTATTTGCGTTATTATCATTTAAGATTGTAAACGCATAAGTCCGATTATCCCAATTATGATCATAAATAATAATTTTTGTATCTAGATTCCTTTCCGCTAACTTTGGTCCTAAATTCTTAATTAATTTAATTTGTTGGTTAGCGGACATTTTCATCGTTGGATAACTACCAGTTTCGTGTAAAGGCTCATTTTGCAAAGTTACTGCATAAATTGGTAAACCTTCTTCTTTATATGCCTCGATGAATTTAATAAAGTAATCTCCATAAATATCGATATATTCATCTTTAAGTGAGCCACCATTCATGCTCTTATTATTTTTCATCCAAGCTGGTGCTGACCAAGGTGAACCCATAAGTTTAATCTGATTATTGTAAGTGAATGCTGCTTTTAATACAGGAATAACATAAGCTCTATCCCGTTCAATCGAAAATTGACTTAGGGTTAAATCTTCTCCAGTAACATCATCATAGGAATAGTTATTAAGCGCAAAATCACTAGCTCCCATAGGAAGACGAATAAAATTAATTCCTATTCCCTCATTTGAGAATAAATCTCTAATAACTTGGTTTCTTTGTTCTGCTGGTAAATTATAAATGAGATAGGCACTTGATTCGGTAAGCGCCGCACCAAAACCATCAATTTCTTGATATGTGATATTATCATCTATAGTAATTGATGTTGATAACTCATTAGTAAAATCACTTGTTAATACTAAATCATCTTGTTTTTCTAATAATTTCGTTTTTGAGCCTGTGGTTGTAAACATATTAACAAGATACTGTGTAGGGTCACTGGCTTCTGTGGTGGTTGTCTTTTTCGATGTGCAGCCCATTTGAATTAAAACCAATAAAATTATTACTGTATATAAAAACATTTTCGTCATTCTTTCCCCCCACTAGTTATTACAGATTTTTACGAATTCGTTTTCGTTGATTTTATGATATTTAATTTTCCAGCAAATGTCAATATGAAAATAAAAAAAATATTCATTATTAATCGTGATGATAATAGTGAATATTTTTTCTTTTTATTTACGCTGTTTACAACTTTCTCTGACAATTAGCTTCGAAGGTATGATAACAGGGTCAATATTAGAAATTTTATTTTCAATCATATCAATTAATGTTTGACTTGCTCTTTTGCCAATCTCTTCATAATCTTGTCTAATTGTTGTTAATTTAGGTTGGATAATTTCACACAATTGAATATCATCAAACCCGATAATTGATACATCATCAGGAATATGATAACCCTTATCTTTCAAAAATGTCATCGCTCCAATTGCCATTAAGTCTGAAGATGCTAAAACTGCATCCGGTAATCCAAACCGTTCATAGTTCATCCGCATCGCATTGTAACCCTCATCAAATGTATAAAAAGCATTGTCGAGTTCCTTTATATAATATGGTTTTAAACCATATTCCTTCATAAAATCAAGATAAGAGCGATACCGCATATTACCAATGAAGTTATAAATACTACCTTGAATATATACAATTTTACGATGTCCTAAATCATATAAATATTTTAGAGCAGTTTTAATTGAATTATATGATTCCGAATATATAGAATTTTTCATTTCTACATCAGGATCAAATGATAATACAGGAATATCACTAAATAATAATTTATTTACTGCTTCTTTAGATTGACCAATTGAAATAACAAAAACACCATCGACTTGTTTGGAATAACAATGTTTTAAATAATCCTTACCATTGTTAGTATTATTTGATAAAAAGATTAAATCATAACCTTGGATTTCTAATTGTTTTCGGATTGATTCTAAAATTTTCGCAAAAAAGAGGTTATTTAATCCGTATTCTACTTCAAAAACAATTCCAATTGTATTAGAACGTTTTTTAACTAAGCTTTGTGCAGTTGCATTAGGAACATAGCGTAAATCCTTCGCAATTTTTAAAATCTTTTGGCGAGTTTTTTCACTAATGTCGGAGTAATTATTTAAGGCTTTAGAAACTGTTGATGGTGAGTACCCTGATATTTTAGATATTTCTTGTATAGTGATCATAGCCATGATATTTCCTCCTTTCGAAAACAATTTCGCTAGTATTATTTTAGCATATTAAATTAAAAAACAATATAGTTTTTTCACAATTTATAAAATAAAAAACCTATTTGTTGTATTTTTAAATTGTCCATAAATTTCCAAAATGCATATTGACACTTAATTATTTAATGGGTATAATTTACTCGAAAGCGATTTCGTAAAACGTTTTTATTTTATATACACTTTTCACTATAAAATTGTTGAAATTTGTTGAATTTTAAGAAATTTTATTTCTTAATTCAAATATATTCCATAAATTAATAGAATGGGAGGATAATGATGAAAAAAATTATTATTACGTTATTTTCTTTGTGGTTACTTGTTATTATAGTTGCTTGTAGTAAAACCACTACACAAGAAACAACTACTACAAAACAAACTACCACCACTACAAAAGAAAAGGATATATTAAAACCAGTATTATATGGTGCACTAAATCGTGTAATTACTGTGGGAGATGAGTTTGATCCACTTGAGGGTGTTACCGCTATAGACAATGTAGATGGTGACATTACAGACAAAATCGAAGTTTCTGGTGATTATGATGTTAATACTCCAGGAACATATACAATTTATTACACTGTAAAAGATTCTGCAGGTAATGAAACTAAAAAAGGTATAACACTTCAAGTTAAACCTGTAACAGTTGCTGGAAGAATCTTAAATCCAAACTTCGATGAGGGACTAACTTACTGGGGAGTATGGGTTGGCGAAGGTGGAGAAGCAACTGCAGAGGTTGTTGATGGTGTAGCTGTAATTGATGTTAAGGTTGTTGGTAATGTAAACTATGCAGTTCAATTTGAGCAAAAAGAAATTACTATTGAACAAGGTAAATTCTATGAAATTACATTTAAGGCTAAAGCATCTGTAGAAAGAAAAATTGGTGTATTAATGGAAGACCCAAATAACGGTTACCATAAATATGGTAATAAAATAATTGATCTTACAACTGAATGGGCTACATATACACTAGAAGTTGCTGTGGATACAGGAACTATTAACACAGCTAAGCTTGGTTTCATGTTAGGTAAAGTTGATGATGGTACTGATAGTAAACCAGCAAAAATTTACTTAGATGATTTCACAATGACTGAAGTAGAACCTCCAGAAGATACAACAGGACCAGAAATTAATGGTGCAAATGATATAACTGTTGAAAAGAACAGTAACTTTGATCCACTTGCTGGAATTTCTGTAAGAGATAATCAAGACTTTGATTTAACAGTTAATGATATTATTATTACTGGAGATAAAATATCAAAAGTTGATGGTAAGTATGTTTTCGATACATCAGCTGAGGGACAATTTACAATTACTTATAAATTAACAGATGCTTCTGGAAATGAAACAGTAGTTACTCGTACGGTTACTGTTACTACATTAGTATTTAAAGATACTAACGAAGTAGAAAATGGTGACTTTTCAACTGATGAAGAAGTTGAATTTAACTCAACTGAAGGTGCTACTGGCTGGATAAAATGGAATGAAGAAACAGCAGAAGTTACTTACACTATTAACGATGCTGGTCAATTAGAAGTTAACATAACTAACCTCGGAAATTCTGGTCAATCTTGGACAATCCAATTACAACAATATGGTATTAATCTTGTAAAAGGTAAAACATATAAACTCGTATTCGATGCTAAATCTACAGTTAACAGAGACATTAAAGCAGTATTCAAAACAAAAGGAGAAACAGTTTATACAAGTCATAACTTCTCATTAACAAATGAAATGGACACATATGAGTTTATCTTTACTGTTGAACAAGACAGTGATAATGATATGACTCTATCATTTGAAATGGGTAAATTTAGTGATGAAACTACTGCTTCTATAATCACATATGATAATATTAAGCTATTAGAACTTGATGAAGCTGCATTAATCAAAAATGGCGATTTCAGTGATTTAGGTTGGGAAACTTGGTACGGCGACGGTGATTATGCTGGATTCGCAAAAGCATCTTATGCTGTAATTAACGGAGTAATGGTTATTGACATCGAAAATGTTGGAAACCAACCTTGGGCTGTACAACTTAATCAATTAAACTTAAAATTTGAGCAAGGTAAAACTTATAAATTAGTATTCAGAGCAAAAGCTGATGAAGCACGTTACTTAGAAGTTAAAGTTAAAGATCAATCAGTTACTGGAGAATGGCAATCAAAAGGAATCAATGCTACTACTGAGTTTGTAACATATGAATTTGAATTTACATTTGGACATTCAGATGCACACAGAATTAACTTCGAAATGGGTTACTTTACTAGTGGCGATACTGAAACAAGCAAAAATACTAAAGTTTATATCGATGATGTAAAATTATATGTGTTAGATGAAAATGAAGAATACGTTGATACAAATCAAATTAAAAATGGTGACTTTGAAAGTGCACCATATTGGAACTCTTGGTGGGGAGATGGCGATGCAGGAGTATCTGAAGGTACTGTAAAAGTTGTTGATGATCAATTAGTTATTGATATCACTAATTTTGGCGCAACAAAATCTTACGGTATTCAAGTTACTCAAGAACCATTTACCATTAAAGGTGATAGAACTTATATCATTGAGTTCGATATTAAAGCTGACAATGCAAGACCAATTTACATTAATATTGGTGAACCATTAAATCATGATCCTTGGTTTACACACTTTATGGAAACTTATCAAGTAGATGTTACAACTGAATCACAACATGTTACAATTATCTTCAAAATGAATCTACCAACTAACCAAAATGGTAAACTCGTATTTGAATTAGGTAATATCACTAACGATAATGGTACTCCAGAAGATCCAAGTGATGATATCACAGCTGGTACAGGAAAAATTTACATTGACAATGTAATGATTTACCCAACATTTAATCCAGCTGAATAGAAAACTAGCATATATCTCTATCTCTTCCTAGATATTTAAGATTATATTTAAAGCTACATGCAAAATGCATGTAGCTTAATTTTTTATATCATATTTTAATAAGGTACTTTAAATTTTCATAATCGCATCAATTGGCTTCATTCTACCAATTCTTCTTAGTGGTACTATCGTTGATACAAATAAAATAATAATTGGTTAAACCATACATAATTATACTTGATAGAATAATCCAATTTAATAATTTGTCCTAAATAGTTAATATTTCTTCCTCAGTTAATTTCTTATAATCAAATGATTTATCAGATATACTC
>JAAYWZ010000032.1 GCA_012516175.1 Bacilli bacterium | reverse complement strand
ATTATTAACATTTTTAATCTCATAGTCATATTGATATAAATTATCATACTGATTAATGAGTGGCTGTAGTTTATTATAGATATTACTACTTGGGCTACTCAAAGCATCTTCATGAATAAAGACGGGTATACCTTTTTTCACAAAATCTTCAATAACTTCATCTGCTTTCAAGATTGTTAAATCATCAAGAATCTTTTCATTTAGTCCATTAGTTGCCTTTTGGCCATTATTGAAGTAGCCGATATATTCGACTAAACCTCCGTTATATAAGATACCATAACCATGATATTTATCATTTGCCCATTGCCCAACATATTTAGTTATCCCATTTTCATAAGAGACACCGTAACAACTTCTCTTACCATTCTTATACCCACCAACGTATAATGGTACACCATTTTTATCATATAAGACAGCGCCTTCACCATGGTATAACCCTAAATTAAAAGACCCAACATACATTGTTATAGCGCTATTAGGATGATACAATACACCAGAACCATGTGGTACAATATTTTTAAAATTTGTAGTGTTAGTGGTGCTCCCACCAACATAACGAAGAATACCATTTTCAAAGGAGATTACTGAATATGTTGTTCGATTTGCTAAAGTGAAGTCACAAGCATCAACATTGGCATTAGTATAACTACCACCAGTAAAGACAATCCCATCATATAAACCAGCGATTTCTTCACGATTACTTACAAATTCCTTTATAGTCATTGTATCAAAACTGAAGTTTTTCATATTCGCAACGATGGGCATATTAGCATATTGCGGATTTTGTCTAATTAATGTTTCAAATATATCTTTAATATAATCCATACTTGCTTTCATGTCTGTAACTTCATTAACACTATTTAGGTATGATCGTGGTGTTACTTCTAAGATACGATATTGACTATTTGCACTAATTCTCTCGTCAAATTCTTGCGCAGGTATATTAAACTCACTAATATATTTTTTGATTTCTTGAGCTACTAGTTGATTATACTGACCGCTCTCAACAAGTGCTTTAATGAAATCAACAAATTGTTGATTAGCTGCTTTAACACGATCAACTTTTACATTCACAAACACTAAAGCAAAGGTTGCGACAAGTAAACTCATTAATATAATTTTTATCTTCTTAATCATCTTCTCACCATCCACACGCTCATACTCTACTAACTTCTAATTAAATCATTAAGTTTATCAAGTATATTTGCATAATCTATATCATCTGGATATTCACTAACCAAATACTCAGCTAGTTCTAAAGGGGTATAACCATTCTTATCTTTTAAATTTACATTTATATTTGCTCTTGTAAAAAGGTAATCAAGTGCATCAATGTTTTTATGTTCAATAGCTAAATGTAATGCTGTTTTTTGATCATTATTTTGGTAATTAATATCTAGAACTTTAAGGGTTAATAATAATTGCACTGTGTTATTATTTTCATTAATAATTGCGCTAAAAAAACATGTATTGACATTTTCATCTGTATCAGTTAGACCAATACCTTCAATATCACAAGCGATAGTATAT
>JAAYWZ010000031.1 GCA_012516175.1 Bacilli bacterium | reverse complement strand
TATTTCCATCTAAATATTCTTGAACTATTCTTAACTTCATTTCTTTACTTAACTTAGCTTTTCTTCCCAAATGAAAAATCCCCTTTCTGTAGATAGTACATTTTATTTTTTAGTACTGTCTACTTTAAGGGGATCATATCATTGCCAGTCTTTTTTCTTATTGTTCGTTTGTAGTATTGATACCGTATTTTTTATTGAACTTGTCAACACGACCAGCTGCAACAACATGTTTTTGTTTCCCTGTATAGAAGGGGTGACAATTTGAACATGTATCAACACGAATTTCTTGTTTTGTAGAACCTGTTTCAAATTCATTACCACATGTTGTACATACTACTTTGGTCTTATAATATTGAGGATGAATTCCTTGTTTCATATTTTTCACTCCTTCCGCCCTGAATTACTTGCTAATTAAATCCAGAGTAAGTTTTACTAGACTATTATAACATATCTAAGAGTAATTTCAAGATAAATATATATTTTTATGTGCTCATGTGAATATTAGCTTTAACTTTTTGGAGTTTTTTCATGATGTTACTATATCCTCGCAGTATATGTTGCGGCTCATCTATTATGGTTGTTCCTTCCGCTATTAAACCTGCAAGTACTAGCGAAGCTCCACCCCGTAAATCCTTCGCAACAACTTCTGTACCTTTTAAATGTGTTTTTCCTTTGATAATAGCTTGCTTATTATCGATCTCGATATTAGCACCCATCTTTATTAGTTCATGACAATTTTGGAAGCGGTCAGAATAGATGGTTTCTGTAATAGTGCTAACACCATTACATTGGGTTAATAGTGTGGTAATAATTTGTTGGAGATCAGTGGGAAACCCTGGATAAACCTGGGTAATAATATTAGTAGGTAATAGTTTATCCGTTTTATGGACAATGATTTTATCATCATTAATATCGTATCTAACACCGCAATTAGTTAAAGTAGATAAGAGAGCTTTAAGGTGATGCGGATTGACTTTATTAATCTCTAATGGGTTCCCTAACATCGCACCTAAAATCAGATATGTACCTGCTTCGATACGATCAGGAATTACCTGATATTCTGTCCCATGAAGCATTTTTACACCGATTATCTCAATAGTACTAGTACCTGCACCTTTAATAGTAGCTCCCATCTGATTTAAAAAGTTTGCGACATCGACAATTTCCGGTTCTTTTGCCGCATTATAAATAATTGTTTTTCCTTCCGCTAATACTGCTGCTAACATTGTATTAATAGTTGCACCTACACTAGGGAATGGAAAATGGATTTCCCTACCAATTAGTTTTTCCGCCTGTAAATGAATTAATTCATCATCGATTTCATACCGACAATCTAAGCCTGCAAATCCTTGTAAATGCAAGTCTATCGGGCGTGGTCCTAAGTAACAACCACCAGGTAGACGCAAAACCGCTTCTTTAAACAATCCTAATAATGCTCCCATAAAATAATAAGAAGCTCTTAGAGAGCCCATCTTTGCAGTGATTAATGGTGTATTATTAATATTTGTACTATCGATTTCTAAATAAGTTTCATTAATTTTCGTATTAACATTTAACTCTTTTAAAATGTCGATTAATACACCAACATCACTAATCTTAGGATAGTTGTAGATACGGACAACACTTTTTGATAAAATACTAGCTGGTATTAACGCTACAACACTATTTTTAGACCCATCGATATTAATAATCCCCTCTAAAGGAAAGCCCCCATGAATAATGATTTTATTCATACCTAACCCTCTCAATTTGAGTCAGTTTAAAAAGTAAAAAAATCAACTAAATTGATTTTTTTATTTCCATTTGTACGTTATAATAGTATGTAGATTTAATAAAGGTGGTGCATAAAATGCGTTATATTGAAAGGGATTTAGTCGTTGAAGCAGTTGAACGTTTATGTATCGAAGCCAATTATTACATAGAAGATGATGTGTTAAATGCCTTAAAACGCAGTCGTAAATTAGAGACTTCACCAATTGGACAAAAGGTGCTTGACCAAATCATCGAAAATGATTTTATCGCTCGTAATGATTCTGTTCCAATGTGTCAAGATACAGGAATGGTTGTCGTCTTTCTCGAAATCGGTAATCTGATTCATATCGATTATGATATTTATGATGCGATTAATGAAGGTGTTCGTAACGGTTATTTACATGGCTATTTACGTAAGTCTGTAGTAAAACATCCCTTAGATCGTGTTAATACTGGTGATAATACTCCAGCAGTCATTCATACAAAAATTGTGATGGGTAATTCCTTAACCATCACATTAGCACCTAAAGGAGCGGGTAGCGAAAACATGAGTTTAGTCAAGATGCTTACCCCTGCGGACGGTTATGAGGGAGTAAAAAAACTAGTGTTGGACACGATTTTTGATGCGAAGGGGAAACCTTGTCCACCAATCATTGTGGGGATTGGTATCGGCGGCACCTTTGAGAAATGCGCTCTCCTTGCAAAGGAAGCCCTTATGCGTCCCATCGATGATGTAAGTGAGGATCCAATTGCGCGCAAACTAGAAGAAGAATTATTAGAAGAAATCAATAAACTTGGTATTGGACCATTAGGTTTTGGGGGAACACAAACCGCCTTAGCAGTTAAAGTTAATGTTTATCCATGTCATATTGCATCATTACCTGTAGCGGTTAATACTCAATGTCATGCCGCAAGACATAAAAAAATAGTGTTATAGGGGGAGATTAAATTGAAAATTACTACACCCTTAACGGATGAAGTTATTGAAAATTTACGATCAGGTGATCAAGTCTATATTACTGGTAAAATTTATACCGCTCGTGATGCTGCCCATAAACGACTAGTTGAACTTTTAAAGAACAATCAACCTTTACCTTTTGATATAAAAGGTCAAATCATCTATTATGTTGGTCCTACCCCAGCTAAACCAGGACAAGTTATCGGTTCAGCAGGTCCAACTACGAGTAGTAGAATGGACCCTTATACACCAGTCTTACTAGAGGCAGGACTAAAAGGAATGATTGGTAAAGGCGAACGCAGAGATTATGTTAAAGAAGCGATTGTCAAACATAAAGCCATTTACTTCGCGGCGATTGGTGGTGCTGGAGCCTTAATAGCCAGAACAATAAGAAGCGTTAAGACCATCGCTTATGAAGATTTAGGGGCGGAAACTATTCGCGAATTAGAAGTTGTGGACTTTCCTGCCTTTGTTGTTAATGATATTTATGGAAATGATTTAATGTTAGATAATATAAGTAAATATCGAATGGAGGATAAAAATGAGTAATGTATATGAAGAATCCCTATTACTTCATGAAAAACATCGCGGTAAGTTAGAAATCCGCTCTAAAGTGCCTGTAACTAATCAACAAGAATTGAGTTTGGCATATTCTCCTGGTGTTGCTGAACCTTGCCGAGTAATCCATAATAATAAAGAAGAAGTATATCGCTATACTAATAAAGGTAATCTTGTACCAATCGTCACCGATGGTAGTGCCGTTTTAGGATTAGGTAATATTGGTCCAGAAGCAGCCTTACCAGTCATGGAAGGTAAAGCTATACTTTTGAAAGAATTCGGTGGCGTTGATGCTTTTCCTTTATGCCTTGATACGCAAGATGTCGAAGAAATCATTAAAACATGTAAATTAATTGCTCCTACAGTTGGTGGGATTTTCTTAGAAGATATTGCAGCTCCTCGCTGTGTCGAAATTGAACGCCGCTTACAAGAAGAACTTGATATTCCCGTCTTTCATGATGATCAACATGGAACCACAATAGTGACAATTGCGGCTTTAATTAACAGTTGTCGGTTAACAGGTAAGAAGTTAGAAGACCTAATTGTGGTTGTTTGTGGTGCAGGAGCAGCTGGTAGTTCAATTATCCGCATGTTGTACAAATTAGGAGTCAAGGATATCATTGCCTTAAACAGCAAAGGTATTATCCATAAATCGCAAAAGGATACCTACAACGCTTTAACACTAGAACTCTTAGAAATAACTAATAAGAGTGATAAAACTGGTGGGCTTAGAGAAGCTTTGGTAGGTGCAGATGTATTCGTCGGTGTATCTCAAGGTGGAATATTAACAAAAGATATGGTTGAATCCATGAATAAAGATTCTTTTATTTTTGCATTAGCCAACCCTACACCAGAAATTTGGCCTGATGAAGCAAAAGAAGCGGGAGCAAAAATCGTTGGAACAGGGCGAAGCGATTATCCTAACCAAGTTAATAATGTTCTCGCATTTCCAGGACTCTTCCGTGGTGCACTTGATTGTCGTGCCCGAAAAATCAATGATGAAATGAAATTAGCCGCAAGTTACGCAATAGCTCATTTAATTAAAGATGAGGAATTAAATCCAGATTACATCATTCCTTCACCTTTTGATAAACGTATTGCCTCGGCTGTTCGTGAAGCAGTTATCAAAGCGGCGATTGAAACAAATGTGGCAAGAATTAAAGAATTATAGGAGAAGGTAAGAATGGACACGAGCAAATATCGCATCGAAAGTGATTCGTTAGGGGAAAAACTCGTCCCTAAAGATGCGTATTATGGTATCCAATCCCTACGCGGGAAAGAAAACTTTCAAATTACAAAACAAAAAGTTCATAGTGAAATGATAAAAGCCGTAGCCATTACTAAAAAAGCAGCAGCGCTAGCGAATTATCAAGCAGGAATGTTATCGGAAAATATTAGCCAAGCTATTGTCCAAGCATGCGATGAAATCATAGCTGGTAAGTTTCAAAATCACTTTATTACCGATATGATTCAAGGTGGGGCTGGCACTTCCATTAATATGAATGCTAATGAGGTAATCGCTAACCGTGCTCAAGAACTACTTGGCGGTAAAAAAGGGGTCTATGATATTGTTCACCCCAATGATCACGTAAATTTTGGTCAATCTACCAATGATGTTATTCCTACTGCAGCTAAAATTGCGACGATTAAGCTGGCAAATCGCCTAATAGTAGAAATGCGTCATTTACATAAAGCTTATTTAGATAAAGCAAATGAATTTGGGGGAATAATAAAAATGGGTAGAACGCATCTTCAAGATGCCGTACCCATTCGTTTAGGTCAAGAATTTAATGCGTTTGCATCCGCATTAGAAAGAGATATTAAAAGAATTGAAGATGGTCTAGAAGATCTTAAACTGTTAAACATGGGTGCAACTGCTGTCGGTACGGGGTTAAATGCGAACCGCAAATATATTGAAAACGTCGTTCAAATTTTAGCGGAACTTACTCACATCGACTTTAAACAAGCAGATGATCTAGTCGATGCTACGCGTAACCTCGATCCATTTGTATGGTTATCAAGCGCCTTAAAGACTTGTGCCGTAAATCTCTCGAAGACCGCTAATGACCTTCGCTTAATGGCTTCCGGTCCCAAGGCAGGCTTTAATGAGATTAACTTACCACAAATGCAGCCAGGGTCATCCATTATGCCTGGTAAAGTTAATCCAGTTATACCTGAAGTTGTTAATCAAATTGCTTTTCAAATCATCGGTAATGATGTTACAATTACTAAGGCATGTGAAGCTGGCCAATTAGAGTTAAATGTCTTTGGTCCAGTTATTTATGCAAATATCTTTCAATCTCTCGATATACTAAGAAGGGGTATTCGTACTTTCTCTGAAAAAGCCATCACAGGTATTACTGTTAATAAAGACATGTGTATTCATTATGTAGAGCGTAGTGCTGGAATTGTTACAGCACTTGCACCTCATATTGGTTATAAACTAGCTTCAGAGATTGCGAAAGAAGCAATTAAGTTAAATCGCTCTGTCAAAGAATTAGTTATTGAGAAACAAATTCTTACCCAAGAAGAATTAGATGTCATTCTCAATATCAATAATTTAACGTCCCCTGGTATATCAGGAGAAGAACTACTTATAAAGAAATTGAAGAAACAGGAGAATAATGGTGACAATAATGCGTAAAATTGCATCCTTGCTTATACTCATACTCACAGTATTTTTAACTAGTTGTAATCCTACTAGTAACCGTACTAAGTTAGTCGAATCTAATATTGATTACTTTCAGTATTTTGATACGCTCATATACCTTAGAGTGTGGGATACAAAAAAATATAATAGTGACTCCGAATTATGGAAAGGCGCAGAAGATATCATTAAACATATTCAACTCACCTTCCAAAAAACAAAAGATGGTGATTTCGAACCTGAATTATATAAACTTAACCAATCAGCTGGTTCAGGACAACCCTTTAAAGTAAGCTATGATTTATTTGAAGTTTTGAAATTAGGTTTAGAATTCGCAGAACTTACTGATGGTAAATTTGATCCTACCATTGGTCCTTTGGTAGATTTATGGGACATAAACAATAAAGCAGGTAAAGACGCAGCTCCACCATCGCAAGAAGAAATCGAAGCAATTTTACCCCTAATTGATTATAGATTAGTAGAACTAGATGAAGAAAATAAAACTGTTCTATTACCTCTTAAAGGAATGGCAATTGATTTAGGTGCTATTGCCAAAGGTTATGCAGCAGATGTTCTAGCAGATTATTTTAAAGCTAATGGCATTGAACATGCCATTATTAACCTTGGTGGTAATATTTTTGCTATCGGTAAACGTTATGAAAAACGATTTGATGGACGTGAAGAGTGGGCTATTGGTATTCGTGATCCACGTTTCTCTGCTGAAGATTCTATTGCAAATGTATATATCGTTGATAAAACAATTGTAACATCTGGTACATATGAACGCTTTTTCCGTGACATAAATGACACAAGCAAAACATATCATCATATCTTAAATCCAGATACTGGTTATCCATATGATAATAATATTTCTAGTGTAACAATTATTTGCGATAGTTCTGCTCTTGCAGATGCCCTATCAACATCATTATTCGCCTTGGGAATTGAAAATGGAATTAAGTTTCTTGAAGGGCAATTCCCCGATGTTGCGGCAGTATTTATAGATAACGATATGAATTTCTACAAAACTAGTAATATTGATGAATTATATGACTTTGAACCATTTATTTAGAAGGTTAGGTTTAGCATCTAGCCTTCTTTATTTATTAATATCAAAATAAGGTTAGAATCTAGATTGAGATTCTAACCTTTCGCATTATCAACACTATTTGACAAAGAGCCTTTATTTTTTATCTATAAAATAGATTAATTATTTTGTAGCGTCTGCGCTGAATAGGTTCCAAACAGTGATAATGTCTGTAACGTGAATTGAAGCACCTGTTGTTGCATCAGATGATAAACCATTAATTTTACCATCATTAACTGTTAAACCTTGGTTTTGTAAGATTAATTTTTCAATGTTTTGAACTTGGAGATTCCATTCAACTTTACCAGTATCGGACATACCATACCATTTACCAGCGGAATCTTTTGTTACATATTTAACAAATTTTTCATTGTTGCTCTTGTTGCTGATAACAACTTCTTCGTTTTCTACTTTACCAATAGCGTTTTTGATAAGATTGTATGCAGTACCTTCTTCTGTAGTAGCTACTTTAACGAACTTACCATTGCTATCTGTTTCATATACATAAGCATCATGTCTTGCATTAATGTCAGCTAAAACAATTGTACCGTTTACTACTAAGAATGAACCCATAGTTGATGTTTTGAATGTTTCAGTGAATTCTAAATATTCATTAGTAGTACCTTCTTTTAATACAGCGTATGTAGCAGTTTTATCTGTTAATGCAGTTTCAACATAGTAGAAACCATCATTGTAATCGCCTTTTGCTACTGGACCATTTTCGAATGCTTCATCGATTAAATCAAATAATTCTTTAACAGTAACTGATACTGAAGAAATTGCATCTGTTTTACCGTCGTTACCGATTGTAATGTCTTTACCAATCTTTTGGTTCTTAACGATCCAATCAGTGGCTCTCTTAGCTTGTTCATGCCAGTCACCATATTGGCCACCCATGTCACCATAGTTACCTTTTTCTGAACATACGTATTTGCTTTCACCTTTACATCTTACAGCTGCACCATCAACATGGTAAGCATCCCAAGTAACATTGGTGATTTTCTTGTCTTTAATTGTAACTGTTACCCAATATCTGTAAGTTTGACCTTCTGTACGATCTTGAATTGCGAAGTATACGCCATTTTCGTAATCGAATTTACCTTCTTTTCCTGTACAAGCACTAAGAATTACTGCTAATAGTACAAGTGAAAAAATTGTAAATAATTTTTTCATGATTTCCTCCTTGATTATGATGTTTTTCACGAGTGTATTATACAATAAATTTGTGATAAACACAAGTGATTTTGTGAAAAAGTTAATCAATTATGCAAACAGTTTCACAAATTAATAAACTCTGTGACTTTGTGAATTTATTCGTGCTTTTTGAATACTATTTGACAATTGTGTGATAATATGTAAGAATAATTAATGGCATACGAGGTGTTTTATATGATGACTAATCCTTTTATCGAATATATCAATAACTTCATCAATGATAATACCCCTTTACCATTTCTTAAACGCGAAGATAAGTACCAAGAAATGGTACAGGCATTAACAGAACATAATTTGACAGAATATACTGAATTAATATCAGCATGTTACTCACTCTTTTATACTGCTTTAGATTATCATCTTACAGCGCAAGAACAACATGATTATCTTCCTTATGCTGTATTATTAGGTGATTTTATCAGTAGTTATGTTGCGGAAATTCTTTATAAACATAATCTGTTTGATCTGTTAAAAACCTTTGCTTATAGTACTAAAGAAATTATGTTAAATTTATTAACTAATAAAAGTGAAGATAAATTATTAGAAAATATTATTACAACTTTAAAGAAGCAGGTGCCACAATGGACTTAGCCACTATATGTAATGTAAATAAAAAACTGCTTGATTCTAAAATAAAAGCGATTATTGAAAGCGACCCTAATTTACCAGAACATTATCGGGAACAACTATCACAACTTTTATTTTCTTCTGGTAAAAGATTGAGACCGATTTTTACAGTTTTAGGTAGTTATTTTGGTAATGCTGATGAAGATGAAGTATATAATCTTGCTGCACTTTTTGAATTAATCCATACAGCTAGTTTAATTCATGATGATATCATCGATAAGGCGGAGATTAGACGTGGTAAACCAACCTTGCACACTATTAATGGTATTACAAATACATTAATTCTTGGTAACTATCTAGTTAGCTTATGCTGTGAAATTGTATCAAAATATGAATTTGAAGAATATTACTATGATAGTTTTAGTCTAACTGATTTGTGTAGGTCAGAAATCACACAACAACGCTTGTTATTTAATTTTGATATTACTTATGAGGATTACATCACCAAAACCAAAAATAAGACAGCACTTTTAATTGCTGCTTCTCTTTTAGGAGGAGCGAAACTTGCAGGTGCTGATGAAAAAACCTTAAAAAGATTATATAACTACGGGATTAATCTCGGGATTTCATTCCAAATTAATGATGATATCTTAGATTTTACGCAAGATACCACCCATTTAGGCAAACCTAATGGTGCTGATTTAATTAACGGTAATATTACTTTACCAGTAATATTAGCACTGAAAGATAAGAGGATTAATGCTCATATTAGACAATTATCCAAACAATCTTCAATAGCAGATTTTAATTACTGTATAAACTATATTAAGAACAGTAAATGGATTAAAAAGAGTCAAAAAATTAGTCGAAAGTACCTTAAAAAGGCGAAAAACGCCATTAAAGGTCTAAATCACGACAAGAAGACAGTTTTAATCGAAATCCTCAAAATGTTGGATAAAAGAACACATTAAATTAGGACATATTGTCATTACTGACAATATGTCCTTTTTCATTGTTTTTATTCTTCAGTCACTTTGATAGTGTAGCGAATTTCGAGTGAATATCCTGTTTGTGTATTATTACCTGTTCCTGGAGTAGCACCACTTGTACCATCGCTATCTCCAGTTCCTGTTGCACTAGATGTTGCATCTGATTCACTACTACCACTAGAAGTGCTAGCTGGTGATGCACCAGAGTTGTCATCACTATTGTTGTTAGAACCTGAACTCTTAGCTGTTAATTTAACAACTACATCATAAGT
Organism: Bacilli bacterium; assembly: GCA_012516175.1. GTDB lineage: Bacteria > Bacillota_I > Bacilli_A > Haloplasmatales > Haloplasmataceae > JAAZCR01. Next base: position 38,126 of record JAAYWZ010000031.1, on the reverse strand, counting down.
ACCTGGTTCTGTGAATGCTACTGTACCATTTTCTACTTCGATTTCTAAAATATTCCCATTTTTATAGATTTTATATTCAACATTGTATTTTTCTGTTAATTGAGCATTAGTTAAACGATCTTCGCCACTATATTCAACGACATTATTTAATAATGTATAACTTTCATTTACGAGAATTGTTACTTCATTTACTTCAGGATTTGCAGGAGATTTTTTAAATGTAAAGATACCATAATAATTAATCATGGTTTTCTTATCTTGAGTTTCTTTGTCAATAAAGTGGAATTTAAACTCGAACTTAGAGTTGTTGCCTAATTCTTGATGAGGGTTTTCAAAAACCATTAATCCGTCTTTTAATTCGAATTCTTGATAACGTTGATGAGAACCATATTCACGATATTCAACCACTACATCATAATATTTTTGGGGATTGCTAGCACGAGCACCGCTCCATTTAATATCTTTGCGATTGCTTAACCACTTATTTTCTTCTTGTAAGAATGAATAAGGATTGATTTCTAAAGTAATAGGTGTATTAGTTTCAGCATAATTGAAGTAATAAATATTTTTATTCCCTAAGTTGTAATAATGAGTGTTAATACCACAGGATGTTATTATAACGATGAATGCAAGTAACACTACCGCATATAAGATTTTTTTCATTTTCATTCCTCCTTCTTTCTACCTTAGGAGTATTAATTAGCTTTTTCGCCATAAAGGTACCATTTCTTAATGAATGGTATCTTTTGCAAGAAAGCATGTACTTTAGGCATTACATAATAGTCTAGTGATAACACATGACCAGTACCGCCAAAGTTCAAGAGGACAATGCTAGCCACTAAGTACCAAATTAATTCTGATAAGAAGATACCATCATATGAGAAGAGGCTACCTACAATGACCATTAATGTTAGAATTAGTGAACCAGTTGAAGCTAGTACTGTAAATAGACCAAGGATTAAGAGAATACCAATACCTAATTCTCCAATGGCAAGCATGAATTCGAAGAAAGGTGCCATATAAGCTACAATCACATTCATGAACCATTCAGAGATAATCATGAAGATATTATAAAACCATTCAAAGACAACGAATAGCCAACCGATCCATTTGAAGTTTTGTTGGTAATATGCGAATACATATTTAATGTTGTAGGAAATGCCCCAATTTGTGGATACATTTGGTTTGAAGCCAGCAAAGAATTCATTAATATAAGTTAGGAACTTATTAAAGAAACCATCCGCATTTTTCCATGTTGTTTCAGGAACAGTAAAGTTATTTTTAAATGGTGTCGCATTTACGAAGTTTACTGTTTCCCCAAGTGCAGTACATACTAAACCTTTATTAACGAAAGTTGCTGGGAATTCATTTAACTTACAATAAGTATCCCAACCACCGGATAACTTATGAACAACTTTGGGTAATCCTTGTAAGAGCCACATGAATCCTAACCATAGACGTACTGGCACGGTCCAAATGCTTGGTGTCTTCTTAGAGAATAAGCCACCAACAAAACTACGATTATTAGGAACATTGAAGAATTCATGTTTAATATAGGACCAAACTTTAGTCCAACCTAATACTTGCATAAAGTAAATAACATTAATGAAGTGTTTTATAAATAAAGCAATAAAACTATTCTTGATGTTGAACATCCGCTTTGGTGTTCCAACTTGGGCTAAACCTTTCCGACCACCGATACAAACCATTGCACCATGGAATGCTGGTTTGTAATCACGTTTTTCTTCTCCTTTGATATCCGCAATGATGTTATGTGCAACAAGTTTAGATGATGCTTCCGCATTTTCTACCATTTGTGGTACAGGATTGTTTTGTCCTTCTGGAATATAGAAGATATTGTCACCGACAACATAAACGTTGTTGTATTCTTCTGTTTGGAGGTATTTATTAACAACTAAACGTCCTCTACCTTGCTTCTTAACTTCAGTGATGGTATCTATCAATGAAGAACCTTCAACACCAGTAGTCCAAATAATAGTTTCTGCCTTAATTACTTCTTCACCGAAGTTAATTGATTCACTAGTGACATTATGACAAGGTTGACCAGTTAAACATTCAACACCTAATTTATTTAATTTCTTAACCGCATTTTGTGAAAGTTTTTCAGGGAAAGTTGGTAGAACCCGTGGTGCCATATCCATTAACTTGATGGTTACTTCATCACGATTAATGTGATGTTCACGACATAGAGCGGGAACATATTCAGCAAGCTCACCAGCCATTTCAACACCTGTGAAGCCAGCCCCAACAACCACAAATGTTAACATTTGTTTTCTGACTTCAGCATCGCTTTCTTTAGCTGCTTTGCGGAATTGCTCAACGATATGCTCATGTAAAACTACAGCATCTTCTAATGACCATAAAGTAAAGACATGTTCTTTATATTCATTATGACCAAAGAAGGTAGGTTTACAACCGGTACCAATTACTAAATAATCATAAGGATATTCAGCTTTATCTGAGATAAGTTTTTGATTTTGAAAATCAATCTTCTTAATTTCAGCTAATTCAAAATCAATCTTGCGACCGGCTATCACTTGATCAAAATATATTTTAATTGAATCTTCGTGAACACGTCCGGCAGCGACTTCATGTAATTCCGTTAACATGGTGTGATAGGGGTTTTTATCGATTAATGTGATTTTAACTTCTTCTTTTCTTAACTTCTTTTCTAGGTGTTTTGCTGTTAAGATACCGCCATATCCTCCACCAAGAACGATAATCCGTTTCATAGAACTTTTCCTCCTTCTGAAATAAGTATTTCTAATTCATTTTATCACATAGTTTCACTAATTAAAAGTAATTTTTTCACAAACTGCGGAAAATATCGGTGGAAGTTTATTTATATTATTTACCTCAATAATGGTTTTTACACAATGCCTTATTTTAACTGATAAATGTGTTTTGTCAACCATCTTTGATAATCATAACGGGTATATTATATAACGTTTTTCTTACTTTGTGAAATAATACGCAATAAGTAAAAAAGAAAATTTGACAAAAATCAAAAATAAAAAGAGCCTGTTAAGCAGGCTCATAAGAGATGGTCAAATTTGAACAGGTTTTCTATTTTATTTACCGCATAATAACCTTCTTTATTATATACATCAGCTTTATTATATTTAAATCTTTGATGATTTAAATTTCTGAAGATACCCCCAGCTTCATGAATGATGATATCCATCGTCGCAATATCCCATTCCTTTGTGCCACTACCAAACTTATAGAACGCTTCTAATAACCCACCTGCAAGGAAACAACCTTTAAGAGTAGAACCAACTTCATAATATTTTTCAATTCTATCCTGGTTTTCTTCATATAACTGAAAGACTTTAGGAGATTTATGGCTACGGCTTTCCGCTACTCTTAAATGATTAACTCGATCAGACACTGTTAGCTTCATGTGTTCTCCATTCTTAGCTTTAAAAGCACCTTTCCCTTTTACCGCATAATAGAGCTCTTCTAATACAGGTGCATATATCACTCCCATGACAATTTCTTGTTTATAACTTAGGGCAATATTAATGGTAAATTCACCCGTCTTACTCACAAACTCCTTAGTACCATCAATCGGATCAATAATGAAACAATAATCATTATCTAATCTCCTAAGGTCATCTTTACTTTCTTCAGATAAATAAGCGTAGTTAGGAAAGACTTCTTTAAGTTTATTAAGGATAATGGTATTAGAAGTTAAATCAGCTTTGGTCACTGGTGAGTTATCTTCTTTAATCTCTACCGTAAAATCGGTATGATAGATTTCCATCACCTTTTTACCAGCAATGATAGCGGCTTGTTTCGCGACATATAACTCTTTAGAAAAATCCATAATATTCATCCTCGTTTTCTTTCATTCATATAAGTGGGGTAAATTTTAATTCTAACGTGTAAATCGTTTAGCAGCTGCTAATGTATTTTCCATGAGCATTGTAATCGTCATTGGTCCAACACCACCAGGAACAGGTGTAACATAAGATGCGACTTCTAAGGCTCCATCATAATCAACATCACCACAGAGTTTATTATCAACACGGTTAACACCAACATCAATAACGATTGCTCCTGGTTTAATCATATCTCTAGTCACAAATTTGGGTTTACCAATAGCCACGACTAAGATATCAGCTTGTAAAGTATGATGTTTCAAGTCTATTGTGCGGGAGTGACAAATGGTCACTGTCGCATTTTCTTGTAATAATAGTTGACTTACAGGTTTACCTACGATATTACTACGACCAATAACCACTGCATGTTTACCTGCAATTTCAATCCCCGTTTCCTTAATCATTTTAATTACCCCAGCTGGTGTACAGGGGAGAAAACATTCCTCATTGAGTACCATTTTCCCCACATTAACGGGGCTAAAACCATCAACATCCTTTTCCACACTTATTGTATTAATTATTTTTTGCTCGTCAATATGTTTTGGTAAAGGAAGTTGCACTAAAATACCATGAACAGTGTGATCACTATTTAATTCCTCTATAATTTTAATCAATTCTTCTTCAGTCGTTTCTACTGGTAATTTAATAAGAGTGGATTTCATATTTGTTTCTTCACATGCTTTTTGTTTACCCGCTACATATGAGACTGAAGCGGGATTATCCCCCACAAGTATAACCACCAAGTGTGGAACGACATTAGTTTCTTCGATAAATTTACTTACTCTTATGCGGATATCTTCCCGTAATCTTTTTGCTAGTTCTTTCCCACTTATTACAATTGCACTCATAACTAAACTCCCTCTCGTTAAAATCTATACATGAAACTTATTCTGTTTCATTTATCGCTTTATATTCTAAAATCTTTTCAACTAAATTATCAATATCTTCCTCAGTAAATTCACTTAATAAACCAACTCTTAACATCTTATCGGCATATTTCCCTTGACCTTTAGAAACAGAAATATCATAGCGGTTATCAAGGAATTCCACGAGTTTATCGATATCGACATCATTGGTTAGGACTGGTACTAAGACATTTCCTTTAATACTTTCATCCTTAATAAAAGATGTAAAGCCAATTTCGGTTAGTTTTGCTTCACTATATTCTCTTAACTTGCGTTTTTCTTCAATAACCTTATCAATACCTTTTTCTAGGAGATAATCAAGTGCTACATTTAGAGCTAGCACTAATGAGATAGATGGTGTATAAGGGTTCTGCCCACGTTTATAATAACTGAGATACTTACTATAATCCCAGAAATACTTCGGTAGAGTCGCATATTCCATCCGCTCTTTAGCTTTCTTTGATAAAGCAACAAATGCTAGCCCTGGAGGTAGTAAGAAACCCTTCTGACTAGATGCTAAGGCACAATCAACATGCCATTCATCAAAATTGAACGGATGATGAATCATCCCACTTATACAATCAGCAATTAATAGAGCGTTAGTGTGTCTTACAAATTCACCTAAATCTTTAAGATTATTTACTACACCTGTACTGGTTTCATGATAAGTGACAAAAACTCCTTTGATATTAGGATGCTCCGTTAACACTCTTTTTACATCATCTAACTGATAAGTTGAGCCCCATTCATAATCTAGAGAATGGACGGTTAACGCAAAAGTCTTACAGATTTGTATAAACCGCTCGCCAAAAAAACCTGTGTTAATAACTAAGACTTCATCGCCTTTAGAAAAGAAGTTTACGATGGCTGATTCCATCGCTCCAGTGCCTGAAGTTGTTAGTATTAATACGTCCTCAACAGTTTGAAAAACCCTTCTTAGTTTATTTGCTACTTCAAATAGTACATGTTGATAATCACCCATGCGATGATGAATGATATCTTTGGCAAGTTGTACACGAATAAATTGGGGTATATTCCCCGGACCAGGTGTAAAAAGTTTTTTAGACATCGACAAACGCCCCTTATAATTATAAATAATGATTAGAACAATCCATAAGCATTTCCGTTTTCATCAACATCCATCGCCATTGCTGCTGGCACTTTTGGTAAGCCTGGCATGGTTAATACTGTCCCTGTTAAGGCGACAATGAAGCCAGCACCAATTGATGGTCTTAGTTCACGAACAGTAATTTTGAAATTCTTTGGTCTACCATATAGTTTGGGATCATCTGATAATGAATTTTGTGTTTTAGCCATACAAATTGGCAGTTTATCCCACCCCAAAGCTTCAAACTCAGCAATTTGCTTTTTCGCATCAGCGGTAAATTCAACCCCATCAGCACCATAAATCTTGGTAGCGATAGTTTCAATCTTCTTGGTAATGGAATCATTCACATCATATAAGAAGTTAAATTCTTGCCCTTGAGTGTTTTCAATGACTTCAATAACTCGCTTAGCGAGATTTACTCCACCTTTCCCACCAAATTCCCATACTTCACTTAATTCAATGGGATGACCATTAGTTCTGCACCAATTCATTAAAGCTTCTAATTCAGCAGGAGTATCATAAATAAATCTGTTTAAGGCAATGACATATGGTAAGTTAAAGGTCTTGATGTTTTCAATGTGCTTTTCGAGATTTTCGATACCTTTCATTAAGGCTGCAACATTTTCTTGCTTTAAGTCTTCTTTCTTCATACCACCATGCATCTTTAATGCTCTAATAGTGGCAACGATAACTACCGCATTAGGTTTTAAATTAGCCATACGACATTTGATGTCAAAGAATTTTTCTGCCCCTAAGTCAGCACCAAATCCAGCTTCGGTTATGACATAATCAGCTAGTTTTAAACCTAACTTTGTCGCTATAACTGAGTTACAACCATGAGCAATATTCGCAAATGGTCCGCCATGTACTAATACTGGTGTATTTTCAATGGTTTGTACAAGATTTGGTTTAATCGCGTCTTTGAGTAATAAAGCTAGAGCTCCTTCAACTTTCAAATCACCAACGGTCACAGGTTGTTTATCAAAATTATAACCGATAACAATCCTTGCTAAACGACGTTTTAAATCAGCTAAATCTTCTGCTAAACATAAAACCGCCATAATTTCCGAGGCAACGGTAATGTTAAACCCATCAGCACGCATTACCCCATTGACTTTACTACCACAACCGATAATAACTTCCCGTAAAGCACGATCATTAATATCTAAACAACGTTTAAAAGTAATATTCTTGGGGTCGATGCTTAATTCGTTACCTTGATAAATATGGTTATCTATTAAAGCTGCCAAGGCATTATTGGCAGTGGTAATCGCATGGATATCCCCCGTAAAATGCAAGTTAATATCTTCCATGGGTACAACTTGCGCATATCCCCCACCTGCAGCTCCACCTTTTACCCCCATGACGGGTCCTAAGGATGGTTCACGTAAACAGACCATAGCTTTTTTACCTAGTAATCCAAAAGCTTCCCCCAAACCAACAGTAGTAGTTGATTTTCCCTCACCTGCGGGAGTTGGTGTAATCGCTGTGACTAGAATTAATTTGCCATCTGGCTTATCCCTTAGTTTTTCTTTAAGATTTAATGATAGTTTAGCCTTATACTTCCCGTAATACTCTAGGTCGTCTTCGGAGATTCCTAGTTGTTCAGCAATCTCCTTAATAGGTAATAGTTTAGCTTCTTGCGCAATCTCTAAATCTGTTTTAAACATTTTATCACTCCCGTTTTATTTTATTTTGCTTTGTGAATGGTAACGTTTATCTATATTGTAAAACGTTACCATGCTTTTTTCAAGGTGAAAATACATCCCAGCAAGTGGTTTTTCTAAGTATATATTGTTTTAATTTACTGAAATAAAGTAATTATAAGTATTTTTTACAAAACCCGTCATCATTAGTACCTTTACGAATTAAGCTATTGTTCGTATAATAGAAACAACTAAGGAGGTTAAGTATGAATACAAAAAGAATAATCTATGCGGGACTACTAATCGCTTGTGGAGTTATATTACCACTCGTTTTTCATATCATGCCAGGAGAGTTAGGACTTATTTTTCTCCCAATACATTATGCGGCATATTTTGCTGGTGGTTTCTTTGGCTCATTCGTAGGAGCGGTAGTAGGATTGTTAACACCACTTATTAGTCATCAATTAATAGGTATGCCACCTACTCCCGTTTTTATCTACATTTCTTTAGAAACCTTAACCTATGGTTTAGTGTTTGGCACGTTATTCCATAAAAAGCATTTTAATATATTCTTGTCATTATTTATTGCAATGATTTGTGGTAGATGCGTCAATATCATCGGAAATTATCTAGTAGCATCAGTATTCTTGGCAGATATAGCCAAACCTTTTGTACTATTAAATGCATTAAAAAACCTCTCATTCGGAATTGGGGGAGCGGTACTTCAAATGTTAATTATACCTGTCGTAATTAAACGGGTGAATACGGCTTTTAAGTTTATCGATAAGGAAGATAACCATGTTTAATTATCTCGAACCTGATAAAACCTGTGTGCTTCTTTTACATAATAATATTATCTATGATTCCAAAGAAAATAGTGTTAAACCTTTAGTAAAATATCTCTATCATAATGGTGTTCCAAATAATGAAACCATATTAATTGATAAAGTTATTGGTTTAGCGGTAGCTAATTTAGTATTATATTGTGGCTTAAGAACCGTATATGGAAAAACCATCTCTCAACCCGCATTAGAGTTACTTCATAAGCATGATGTTACTGTATTTTATGAAGCATTGGTTCCAAATATTTTAAGAAAAGATAAAACTGATATATGTCCCTTAGAAAAATATGTCTCAAACTTATCTTCACCAAAAGAAGCTTATCTAAATTTGGTAGAAATTGTAATTAATCAGAATCCATTGCACTTAAAGTAAAGACCAAGGTATCATTGTACCTTGGTCTTTATATATTAGTTACATTTTGACACAATATTGCGGGCAATCCAAACCCCATTAGCTCCCGCTTGTGCTAATCCCCGAGAGATACCAGCTCCATCCCCGCCTACATACAAGCCTTGAATGCGGGTTTCGAAGTGCTCATTTACTTTGGGACGGGCTGAATAGAATTTTGCCTCTACTCCATAGAAAAGCGTATGTTCCGAGGCAATTCCTGGTGTGATGTGATTTAACGCTTCAGTCATTTCAATCAGTGATTTCATGGTTTTATATGGAAGCACTAGCCCTAAATCACCAGGGACTGCTTCGGGTAAAGTTGGAGTAACGAACCCTTCTTTTATATCTTTAGCGGTCGTAGCTCGTCCTCGTAAAATATCACCATACCTCTGAACTATAATACCACCATTCGTTAACATATTCGCTAAGCGACTAACTTCATGAGCATATTCATTTGGTTTATTAAAGAGCTCTGTGAAAGTATGGGATACTAATAAGGCAAAGTTGGTATTTTCGCTCCCCCTTCTAATATCCCTAAAAGCATGTCCATTCGCAAGCATTGTCCCAGAATGGTTTTCTACTACCACATGTCCTGAAGGATTAGAACAGAATGTCCTTACTGTTGTGCCTAAACTTGTCCGAAAAATAAACTTACCTTCATATAAATGCTTATTAATATCATCCATAATGATATTGTTAGTCTCTACTCTAACCCCAATATCAACCTGATTACTAATCATTTCGATTTTATATTTTTTCATCATTTTTGTTAGCCAACTTGAGCCATCGCGACCTGGTACGATAACAACATTAGGAGCATAAAGGATATTCCCATCTTTGAGAATAACACCCTTAACCATATTATTTTCAACAACTAAATCGACTACTTCAGTTCTAAATAAGAACTCTATATGATCTTTCATCGTAGTATTAATGCGTTTTAAGATTTCGATATTTTCTTCTGTGCCTAAATGTCTTAAACGTGCTCTTAAAAGTTTTAACCCTACTGCATAAGCCTTTTTTTCGATTTTCTTGACATCTTCTGTATAGGGGTCAGTTATTTCCGTGGTAGCACCATGTTTAAGATTTATGCTATCAACATATTTGATTAGTTCTTCTACTGTTTCATTTGGTAAATAGTCGGTCATCCATCCGCCAAATTCACTCGTGATGTTGAATTTCCCATCCGAATAAGCACCTGCTCCCCCAAAACCATTGGTTATCGAACACGCGGGGTAGCAACTAGAAATTCCTTCCCGATTGATCGGACATTTATCGATCTTCTTTTCTAAAATGGGACAACGCCGGTGATGGATGTCATGACCCTTATCAATTAAGACAACTTTTAACTCGGGTTTCTTTAACATCAATTCGTAACAAGTAAAGATGCCAGCTGGCCCTGCGCCAACGACGATGACGTCATAATTCATATAATTACCTCCATTGTCTTAACAACACTTTTATATTATAGCCTATTTTTTTCGATATTTGAAGACAATGGAAACGTTTACCCAAGGGCAACGTCCAAAACCATCATTAGCGCAAAGCCAATAATCGCACCAACAGTTGCAATTTTTGCCTCTTTATTGGACTTTGATTCAGGGATTAACTCCTCAACTACGACATAAATCATGGCACCTGCCGCAAATGACAGAGCATATGGTAGTAAATTACGCATGGAAATTACAAGTAATGCACCGATAACACCAGAAATTGGTTCAACTATTCCTGATAATTGACCATAAAAGAAACTTTTCCGTCGTGATAAGCCTTCGCGACGTAATGGTACACTTACTGCTACCCCTTCAGGGAAGTTTTGCAGTCCAATACCTAAAGTTAAAGCTAGTGCGCTATATAAAGTCGCCCCTTCAATTCCTAATTTCATCGCTCCAAACGCAACACCAATTGCTAATCCTTCAGGGATATTGTGTAGCGTGATTGCTAATACTAACAGAATACTTCGTTGCCAATTAGTTTTTATTCCTTCTGAGTGTTTTAGTTCATTATCGGCATGAAGATGCGGTAGGAAAATATCAATTACTAATAAAAATAAAGCTCCTAATAAGAAACCAATAGCTGGCGGTAACCAACTAATCTTCCCTAAAGACTCTGCAATATCAATCGCTGGAGCAAGGAGTGACCAGAAACTTGCTGCAATCATCACCCCAGCACCAAATCCTAACATAAAATCAAGGATTTCTTTTTTTACATTCTTAAAGAAGAAAACAAGGGAAGCTCCTAAAGCAGTCACAAAGTAAGTAAATAAAGTCCCCAGAAATGCAAGTGTTGTAGCATCAAGCTGATAAAATAAAAACACAATTATCACTCCAACTAAACAACTCATCATTAGTATATGGATGAGATGTTTAAAAGGGGATAATTGTGTTGTAAATCAGGCAATTGTGATATCAAATTATAATAATTCTTGAGCTTTATTATTAGAACCAAACAATGTAATCTTTTCTTTTACAACTTCGATAATTGCTTTAGCACCGGGCCAAATAACTTTACGAGGATCATATACTTTATCATCTTTAGCTAAGAGTTCCCGTACAACCTTTGTGAAGGCCATTTGATTTTCCGTATTAACATTAATCTTGCAGGTACCACAGCTAATTGCTCGGCGAATTTGCTCATCAGGAATACCTGTACCACCATGTAATACTAATGGTACATTAGTGGCATTCTTGATTTCTTCCATTTCTTTAAAACCTAATTTAGGTTCACCAACATATGGACCATGAACACTACCAAGTGCTGGCGCTAAGCAATCAACATTAGTTTCTCTAACTAAGCGTACACATTCATCTAAATCTGCGTATTGAATACCACCAACTACTCCGTCTTCATTGCCACCAACAGTCCCAACTTCTGCTTCAACTGATAAACCACGGGCATGGGCATATTCAACTACTTTTTTCGTTTCTGCAATATTTTCATCAATAGGGTGATGACTACCATCATACATTACAGAAGTGAATCCCGCTTCTGTTGCCTTCTTAATTGTTTCAAGACTACTACCATGATCTAAATGAATTGCTACAGGAACAGTAATATGCATATCTTCCATTAAGCCTTTAACCATATTGACAACGGTCTTATAACCACCCATATATTTAGCAGCACCTTCTGAAACGCCAAGAATAACTGGTGCTTGCATTTCTTCAGCTGCAGTTAAAATCGCTTTGGTCCATTCAAGGTTATTGATGTTAAATTGTCCTACAGCGTATTGTCCTTCTTTCGCTTTTTGTAACATTACTTTCATGTTAACTAATGGCATATATAAATCCTCCTTGCACTTAACTATATATATAATAACATTTTTTTATGAAAATTTACATCAGTTTGCTGAATTTACTGCTGCTTTAATAAATTCTCTAAATAATGGGTGTGGACGATATGGACGCGAGGTAAATTCAGGATGGAATTGACAAGCAATAAAATAGGGATGATTAGATAATTCTATAATTTCTACAAGGTTTGTTTGTGGATTAATCCCTGAGAAAACTAAGCCTTTTTCTTCTAAAAGTGTGCGATATTTATTATTGAATTCATAACGATGACGATGACGTTCAAAAATTTGGGTACGCTGATAAATCTCATATGCTTTGGAGTCCTTCGTAATCGTACATTCATATTCGCCTAAACGCAATGTGCCACCTAAATTAATATTCTTATATTGTTCAGGTAAATAATCTATAATAGGTACAGGTGTATTAGGATCAAATTCTGTCGAATTGGCTTCTTTTATTCCTACAACATTCCGAGCAAACTCAATCGTAGCAAGTTGCATCCCTAAACAAATACCTAAGAAAGGTAGCTGATGTTCACGAGCATATTTAATCGCCCGAATTTTCCCTTCAGTAGCTCGATAACCAAATCCACCAGGAACAAGAATACCTTTAACATCACCTAAGTGTTCCTCAATATTTTCATCACTTAAGCTTTCAGCATCAACCCATTTAATCTTAACCTTGACATTATTGGCATATCCAGCATGTTTCAAAGCTTCACATATAGATAGATAAGCATCTTGTAGTTGGACATACTTACCAACTAACGCAATTTTAACTTCTTCTTTCAAGTTCTTAATTGTGTCAATAAGTTTGTTCCACTCTGTTAAATCAATAGGATTTAATGGTAATTGTAGGTGGTTTAAAACATATTGATCTAAACCTTGTTTATGTAAACTTAATACTATTTCATATATAACGGTTTCATCTTTCGCTTCAATAACTGCATCTTTATTGACGTCACAAAACAAAGCAATTTTTTCCTTGATATCATCATTAATCGAGACTTCAGTTCTTAGCACAATTACATCTGGATGAATCCCTAGGGAACGTAATTCCTTGACGCTATGTTGTGTAGGTTTTGTTTTAATTTCTCCAGCTGCTCTTAGATAAGGTACTAAAGTGTTATGAATGTAACATGTATTATGGAAACCAACATCACGACGCATTTGTCTTACTGCTTCTAAGAAAGGTAGCGATTCAATATCACCTACCGTTCCACCGATTTCCGTAATGACAATATCAGCGCCGCTTTCTTCAGCAACTTTAAATAAACGCTCTTTAATCTCATTAGTAATATGGGGGATAACTTGAACCGTCTTACCTAAATACTCACCCCGACGTTCTTTTTCAATTACTGCTTGATAAATCTTACCCGTAGTAACTGAGGCATCCTTTGTTAAGTTAACATCGATAAATCGTTCATAATGACCTAAATCTAAATCTGTTTCCCCACCATCTTTAGTAACATATACCTCACCATGTTGATATGGACTCATTGTCCCAGGGTCGACGTTTATATAAGGATCCATTTTCATAATAAACACATTATAACCACGGTTCTTTAATAAACGCCCTAAAGAGGCAGCAGAAATACCTTTTCCTAATGAAGAAACAACACCGCCTGTTACAAAGATAAACTTCGCCATGCTCTACCTCCAATTCTCTCTGTATTATTATGGTTGTAAATTATTTAAAAAAAAATGCTTTCCCTTAGGGAAAGCATATTTTTTGTGAGTGCCCTTAAATATATTACCAGAAAATGCGACTTTTTTCAATATTTTTTTACAAATCCTCGACGTCATCAGTTTCAAAGTCATCATATTCAGGTAACTCTTCATCATCGAGGTCTTCTTCGTCATCTTCTTCTAATTCTTCGCCATCTAAATCTTCTTCATCGTAATCGTAATCTTCTTCCTCTTCTTCATCATCATAGACGAATTGGTTTTCGTAGACTTCAAATTTTTGACGTGATTTTAAATCCCATTTGTCTCCTGATACATTGACGAATTTACCACTTAATGTTAAATCAGCATAAAAACGTGTAAGTCTTTTCTTTAATTCTTCTTCAGATAACCCCATGATTTCACTTACTTCTTGAGCGATTTTACGAAATGATTGGGGTGTCTTTTTCCGTAACATTAATTCTTCTGCTATTTCCAACATTGATTTATTATCATACTTATTGGTCATCGCAAATCCTCCTTTTTCTCTATTACATTTTTTCTGGTGCACTAACACCAATTAAACTAAGCGCATTCTTTAAAGTCACTTGCGTGCTCTTTACTAACGCTAATAATTGCTCAGTCTTAACAGGATCTTCTTCATTAATGACTTTTTCCGCATTGTAAAAACTATGGAAAACACTTGCCAATTCATTTATATAGTAGGTTATCAAGTGTGGTGCGCGTTTATCAGCAGCTATTGTTATAATCTTAGGAAACTCAGCTAACTTCTTCAATAAATCAAAACTCTTTTCTGAACTTATGTGTTCATAATGGTCTAACAACGTTGGTTTAAAGCCTTTTTCTTCTGCTAAGCGAAGGATGCTACAGATGCGGGCATGTGCATATTGAGCATAATAGACGGGGTTATCATTTGATTGCTTAGTCGCTAGATCAATATCAAAGTCCATTTGTGAGTCACTTGAACGCATCGCAAAAAAGTATCGAACAGCATCCTTTCCCACTTCTTCAATTAAATCTCTTAAAGTTAAAGCCTTACCTGAACGTTTGGACATCTTGTATTCTTCGCCATTCTTAATTAGACGCACCATCTGAATGATTAGTACTTCTAACTTTTCGCTATCACCAGTTAGGGCTTCGATGCTTGCCTTTAAGCGTGGTACATAACCATGATGATCAGCACCCAATATATCAATTAATTTATCATAACCACGATCAAGTTTATCAATATGATATGCAATATCGGGGGTTAAATATGTCAAAGTACCATCGCTTTTTCTTAAAACCCGATCTTTATCATCGCCAAAGGCTGTAGAGCGAAACCATACAGCACCATCTTGTTCATATATATAACCTTTTTCTTCTAATCTTTCAATAGCTTTATCAACTTTTTTTGCCCGATAAAGTTCTCTTTCACTAGACCAAATATCAAAATAGACGTTGAACTCTCCTAAATCACGTTTAATCTTTTCTAATTCAAAATTTCTCGCGAAATCACGGAATAGAACATAACGTTCATCAGAGGCTTCTAAATATTTGTCTCCATAAATTCTCGCTAATTCTTTCGCGATATCAATGATATCTTCACCGTAATAACCATCTTCAGGCATGACACTATCTTTACCAAAGAGTTGTTCATAACGACAAATCACTGATAAAGCTAGATTATCAATTTGCTTACCAGCATCATTGATATAGTATTCTCTCGTGACATTATAGCCAGCCACGGAAAGAATTCGACATAAACTATCGCCAATGGCAGCACCTCTAGCATGACCTAAATGGAGGTCACCAGTCGGATTCGCGGAAACAAACTCAACATTTACTTTTAAGCCCTGACCATAATTGGTTTGACCATAAGTCTCATCTTGTTCGATAATCTCTTTAATTACTTCTGTTAAATAGGTATTATTCATATAGAAATTGATAAATCCTGCACCAGCAACTTCAATTTTTTCCACATAGCATTCTTCTTTGGGAAATTTTTCAATAATCATATTGGCAATGTCACGTGGTGCTTTACGAAATACCCTAGCTAGTTGCATCGCACAGTTAGTTGAATAATCTCCATGTTCTTTATCTTTAGGTTCTTCAAGTTGAACTATGAAGTTAGGGTCATCATGTCCTAATTCGCTTATAATGTTTTTAATTTTATCTTTAATCTTCACTTGTAATTGGAATGCCTTGTTCATAGTCGACTCCTTTAATCCTCACTTCCATTTGATATCTACCGATTTTGTTTTCCTCGATATATA
This sequence comes from Bacilli bacterium, assembly GCA_012516175.1. Taxonomy (GTDB): domain Bacteria; phylum Bacillota_I; class Bacilli_A; order Haloplasmatales; family Haloplasmataceae; genus JAAZCR01. The sequence continues at coordinate 22,096 of JAAYWZ010000031.1, read as the reverse complement.
AATCATAATCTAGATATAAAAAATCATTAGTAAATTGATATTCATTAGTATATGTTTTAATCTCAGTTGTTATATACTCATTAGTATAATATCCTGTGGTAAATTCATGCAGATAAAAATGTTGGTGCATGCGCATTTTACCATTTCTAATTATCGTTATTGCATCATTAGAACAGATTAGTGTTAAATCATTGTATTCATTTGTATCAATAATTGGTTCTTTGAATTTTAAATAAGTTTTATTATTTTTATGATACTTGGAACCTGTTTCAATAAAATCGATTTCCATCTTTTGGGTATCATGCGAAATAATCATCTTAAATTTAATTTCAATTGATAGAGACATTTCATCACCCAAACTATCCTGCAATATTATAAATTATATCTATTATTTTAAAAAATGCAACTAAAATATGCAATTTTTAAATGGTAGTCGCATGATATAATTTTGCATAATAACCATTGTTTTTCAATAATTCTTCATGCGTACCACGTTCGGCAATACCATGTTCATCTAATACGATAATTTCATCGACATTTTGTAAGGTGCTTAAGCGATGTGCAATGATAATGGAGGTACGACCTATAGCCAGTTCTTCTAATGCCTCTTGTACTAAACGTTCAGTTATATTGTCTAGGGAACTGGTAGCTTCATCCAAGATTAGAATTGGTGGGTTTTTAAGGAATACCCGCGCAATCGCAATACGTTGTTTTTGGCCACCAGATAACTTAACCCCACGTTCTCCTGTTATAGTATCATAACCTTTTTCTAAACTCATAATAAAATCATGAATTCTGGCTTTTTTAGCTGCTTCAATTACTTCTTCCATGGTCGCATCTGGTCGACCATATAAGATATTATCCTTGATAGTGCCATAGAAAATATAAACATCTTGTTGGACATGACCAATAGCTTGACGTAGGGAGGTTAAATCATAGTTCTTTATATTAATTCCATCAATTAAGATTTCTCCTTCAGTTACATCATAAAACCGAGGAATTAATTGGGAAATGGTTGATTTCCCTACACCTGTTTCACCAACTAAGCCTATTTTCTGTCCTTTCTTAATTGATAAATTAAAATCTCGTAAAACAAAATTATCAGTATTGTTATATTTAAAACTAACATTGTGAAACTCAATATTACCTTGGGGATTAGTTAAGTAAACAGGATTATCTGGATTTTTGATTTCTGGATTCATTTTCATAATCTCATAAAACCGCTCAATTCCTGCTTGTCCTGTTTGAATTTGTTGAATAGAGTTGATTAGTCTTCTAATCGGTTGAATTGTGTAGTTAATATATAGAATAGAAGAGAATAGTACCCCAAGTTTAATATCATTATTATATAGTAAATAACCACCAAAGAGTAATACAGATATATTAAACATATTAATGATAAAATCATTACCTGTTGAGAAAACAGTCATCGCTTTATAAGCAGTGCGCCAACTTTCGCGATAACGATAGTTATTATTGCTGAATTTGCGATATTCATAATCTTCATTAGTAAATGATTGACACAAACGAATGCCACCGATAGAACTCTCAATTTGTGCATTAATTTCCGCATGTTCGACTCTGACTTTGCGAAAACCATCAAGCATCGCTTTTCTTCGATTTATGGAGAATACTAAAAGGATTATCACGAATAAGAGACTTAAAAGAAATAACCGATAATCATATGTAAATAAAATGCTTAAAGAACCACAGAGCATCAAGATGGAAATAAAGATATCTTCAGGAACATGGTGGCTCATTTCGGCGATATCCCGTAAATCCCCCACAAGCCTACTCATAATTACACCAGTTTTATTTTCATCAAAGTAAGAAAAATTCAAAGTTTCAATTTTACGAAATAAATCCGCTCGCATATCATGTTCAATACGTGTTCCCATAATGTGACCCCAATAGTTTACCACAATTTCAAGCAAAATCTTAATAACATATAATCCTATTAAAACAAGGGCAACAGTAACCATCATCCTTATGTTGCGGTTAGGTATATAATCATCAACAAATCGTCCAGTAACCGCAGGAAAGATTAAATCTAAACCAGCGATTAATAGTGCCGCTATCATATCAAGGATGAAAAGTTTAATGTGTCTTCGATAGTAACTGATAAACTTACGATACATAAGAATACCTCCACAAGATAAAAAGACAAGTTTTAGCTTGTCTTATTTTGTTCAAGTTTTGTTATGTTCTTTTTCATTTTGCGCACAAATTCACTTCGAGGCATTAAAACACTGCGGTCGCATTTTAAACATTTAATGCGAATATCAGCTCCCATCCTGATAATTTGCCAGCGATTTTCACCACAAGGATGGGGTTTTTTCATCATGACAATGTCATTAAGTTCAAATTCTTTTCCGTCCATTTTAACACCCCTATTCTACAATATTGACGATATCTTCAAGATGCATGAGTTTTAATATGCGATTAAAATCTTCTGCATCATGATAATCGATAACTAATTTACCACCTTTATCTTTTGTAATAACCCGAATTTTAGTCCCAAACGCTTTACATAATTGTTCCTCAAGAAACTCAATATTAGGGTCTCTTTTAACATTTTTAATGTTTTTCTTTGGTTTTTCTTTCGCGATCTCATTAACTAATTCTTCTAAAGCCCGTACCGATAACTTATCTTCTTTAATCCTCTTAGCTAATTCTAAAATCATAATAGAATCATTTAATCCAACTAAAATCTTAGCATGACCAAACTCGATATCTCCGTCGATTAGCATCGTTTTAACTGCATCGGGTAAATTTAAGATTCTTAATGTGTTAGCTATATGAGCTCGACTTTTACCAATGCGGTCTGCTAATTCTTGTTGTGTTAGTTGATACTGCTCAATAAGTAATTTATAAGCACTAGCTTCTTCAATGATATTTAAATCCTCACGTTGTAAGTTTTCTAATAATGCGATTTCTGCCATTAGTCGATAATCAATATCTCTAATAATCGCAGGAATCCTCGTTAATCCTAGTTTTTCACAGGCTTTATAACGTCTTTCGCCAGCGACAATATAATATCCCTTACCCTCCTTGATTTGGGTGACAATGATGGGTTGAAGTACCCCATATTCCTTAATTGATTGAGCTAATTCATTAATCTTTTCATCATCAAATATTCTTCTTGGTTGAAAAGGGTTTTTCTTTAATTCATTAAGTTCTAACTCAACAACAACTTCATTCTCTTGTACTTCTTCAGTAAATTGTACATTTTCCTTAAATAATGCCCCTAATCCCTTACCTAATCGACTACTCATTTTGTTTTATCACTTCCTCCGCTAATTCCATATAGACCTTAGCACCTTTAGAGTTGGGAGCATAATCAATAATTGGTAAGCCATGGGAAGGACTTTCTGCTAGGTGGACGTTACGAGGAATAATGGTAGAATAAACCTTTTCACGGAAATAAGTCTTTACTTCTTTAGTAACTTCAATACTCAAATTAGTTCTCGCATCAAACATCGTCAATAAAACGCCTTCTAAACTTAAGTTACTATTCAAATATTTTTGGGTAATCCGAATAGTATTTAATAATTGAGTTAGTCCTTCCATCGCATAGTATTCACATTGAACAGTAATGATAACAGAATCAGCTGCCGTTAAGGCGTTAATTGTTAGTAAACCTAATGAGGGAGGACAATCAATAATAATATAATCATAAACTTCTTTTAACTGTCTAATTGCACTTGCTAAGCGATATTCTCGTTTTTCTGTTCCCACTAATTGAACTTCAGCACCAGCTAAATCCATAGTTGAAGGTAAAACATCTAAACCAATTGTACGAGTATGTAATATGATTTCTTGGGGAGAAATTTGATCAATTAATACATCATATACGCTTTTCTTAATATCACCGCGATTAATACCTATACCAGTAGTCGCATTACCTTGGGGGTCAATATCAATAATTAATACTTTTTCACCCAGACGATTTAAACATGCTGCTAAATTTATGCTCGTGGTTGTCTTGCCAACGCCACCTTTTTGATTCGCAATCGCGATTATTTTTCCCATATGTATTGCTCCTTTGCAAGATTTATATACATATTTTAACATATATATACTAAAAAAGATAGATAAAATAAAAAAAGTTATCCACTGTTTGTGGAAAACTTTGATTTTTTGTGGATAACTTACTTAAATTTAGGTATTTTTATCTGATAAATTACAAATTGGTCGTCTTCTGACTGATTAGTTTCTAATTCTAACCCTGATTGCTCTTTCACCAAATTAATCGCATGATTTATTGTATTAATCGCAATCCGCGCATCGCGAGAAATCTTGCTAATTACTTTACCTTTAGGCTTGTCCGTTGCTTCTTCAAGGATTTTTTTAATATGATTTTCTGTTTCTTTAACAGTTAAATCTTTCTCAATGATACGATCTAATACTTTTAATTGTTGCTCTTCATCTCTTAATGATAAAAGCGCACGGGCATGCCGTTCAGTTATCTTACGCTGTAATATTGCTTCTTGAACTTGTTCTGGTAAATTAAGAAGTCTAATTTTATTCGCGATAGTTGATTGGGATTTGCCAATTTTCTCGGCTAAATCTTCTTGTCTTAAATTATTTAACTCCATAATTGCCTTATAAGCTTTTGCTTCTTCTATGGCAGTTAAATCTTCGCGTTGAATATTCTCTATCAATGCAACCGAGGCTGCTTCTTCATCATTATAATCTTTGATAATTGCTGGAATAGTTTCTAGATTCAACATTTGACAAGCACGAAAACGTCTTTCACCAGCGACTATTTCATACATATTATTATTTTTTTTCGTTCTTACAATAATCGGTTGGAGTACTCCATGCGTCTTAATGGAACTGGCTAATTCTGTAATTTTCTCATCATCAAAGATTGATCTTGGTTGATTACCATTAGCTTGAATCAGGGAAAGTTTAAGTTGTACTACTTTATCCCGACCCGTAAATAGGTTCAACTTTACATCACCCCAAAACCTTATATATTACTATCAAATTCATTATACAATAGCCAGATGTCGATAAGTGTCATATTTTGCCTAATCACGCTTATTCAACGATTTCTTCTGTAGGAGATGTCAATTCATTAATTTTGCGATTTTCGTATATATTATTAAAAATCTCTTCGTTAGTTAAAAAGAAGGCGATTAATTCTTTACCAAAGATTTCTTTAGCTTCATCGCTATTGAAGTAAGCGACTATTTGCTCATGGCTTAATTTATGGAGATATGGTTTATCACTTCTTAAATGTTCATATAAGAGGATAAAACCAAGTATTTGGAGTTCAAGAGTCATGTCTGGGTTCATGAAAAGTGAAGCATAATTTTTTATGCTGTCTATATTAATATTCTTTAGGTTTTTATATGTTATGGAAAGGATTAAACTAAATAGTTTTGATAACTTATAAGTTGACATATCTTCAAAATAACTGATTTCCCGTTTTAATTGATAACTGGTTAATTTTTTACCAATTAATTTATTTGGATTCTTATATGATTGTAGTTCTAAATAACGGTCGATTTTTTCTTTTAAATCCTCTTTAAGGTAGAATGACTCGTTGAATAAATCGACATAATCATATAGTCGTGCTTTCGTTTCTTCATTAATATAGTTATCAGTATAACTTATCAACTCTTTGTTTTCTGCCAATAATTGATATATCAATTTATGGTATTTGAGTTCTACGTCTTTTTGAATATCTAGTTCATTATATAAACCATCGATTTCCTTTTCATTAAAGATATTTCTTATTGCTTGAACAAATAAAATGATAATCAAAATACCTTCAAATAAAAGAGGCATCAAATCATGATCACCTTTAGGTAACAGATACTCTGTATAACGGAAGTTGATAATGGTCCCAAAGATGAAAATGATTAAATAACCGATTCCTACAGCTTTTTTATCTTTATAAACACTAATAATTGCGGTTGCTAGGTATATCAACATATAAGTGGCAGGATTTTGGACATTCAGGAAAATATTAATCATGACGACAATCGTACCTATGATAGATATATACATCGCTAGGTATAATTGCTCGGTACTATCTTTATTAATCACAATCGCATAGGATATCACTAAGTTAAGTATAAAGACTGGTAAAACTAAATCTAAGAAACCAATAAATGGTACTTTATTAAGTATTAAGATCAGCGTGGCCACTAAGTTTGAGATAAAGATTGTTAGGTTAACGAGCACTATACGTTTCTTTAGTGAGGCCATCTGCCTTTCATATACTAGCTCTTTATCTTCATATAAATAAGCCATGAAATCACCACCTTATGTTAATTATAATGGTTTATTTTTAATTTGACCATAGTTTCGTGGATATTTATTAGGGGTTTTCATTATTTTTGTAAAGACTAAAATGAAGCGTTTCCCCGCATCATAAGGAAGATTAAACTCATATTGCTTATCTAATTTACAACCTAGTGTAGTTACCGCTTTTTGCGCTTCTTGTAACTCTTCTAAACCACTTTGTCCTTTCATGGTGATGAATTGTCCATTAACTTTAACTAATGGTATACATAATTCACTAAGAATATTTAAACGGGCTACCGCTCGTGCTGTCACAATATCAAAAGCTTCTCTATTTAGTTTCGCAAAATCTTCAGCCCTAGCATGATATGCTTCTACATCTTGTAAATCCAACACTTTTACTAAATGTTTTATAAAATCTATCCTTTTACCTAATGAATCAATAATGGTAAGTTTTAAGTCCGGACGAATAATCTTAAGGGGAATACTAGGAAAACCTGCTCCCGCTCCGACATCACATAAGGTGGTGCCATGAGGTAATTGATGATAGATTAATAAGGTTAGCGAATCATAAAAATGCTTTAAAAATACTTCTTCTTTAGCGGTTATGGCTGTTAAGTTGGTGATTTCATTGTATTTTATTAAAGTCTCATAATATTGGACAAATTTAATTAATTGCTCAGTGGTAATATCTAACCCAGCATTACGACAATTTTCCAGGAAACTATTCTCATTCATCATTTCTTCCTCTTCGTCGATAAGTTTCTAAATAGACCATCAGAATCGCAATATCGCTTGGATTAACACCCGAGATACGTTGTGCTTGTCCGATGGTTAATGGACGAACTTGACTAAGTTTTTGTTTTGCCTCATTCGCTAAATTAGGAATCTTTGTATAATCAATATCTTCAGGTATGCGTTTTTCTTCTAATTTAGTGAACTTTTCAACTTGTTGTAACATTTTCTTAATGTAACCTTCATATTTGACTTCAATTTCAACTTGTTCACTTTCTTCAGTAGTTAAGCGCATTTCTTCATTTAACATATGAATTATATGCTCATAAGTAATTTCTGGTCGTTTTAGTAACTCAAGCGCGATGACGCTTTCTCTCAAAGGACTAGATGGAATGGTTTCTAAGTAATCATTAATAGTCTTGATCGGATTTATTCTTATGCTCTTTAAGCGGTCTATCTCATTGTGAATGTTTCTTAGTTTTTGGTGGAACTTAGCATATCGTTCTTCATCAATTAAGCCAATCTTATACCCGTACTCTCTTAAACGAATATCTGCATTATCATGTCTTAATAATAAGCGGTATTCAGCCCGGGATGTAAGCAAGCGGTAGGGTTCAGTGATACCTTTGGTTACTAAGTCATCAATCATAACACCAATGTAAGCTTCATTACGTTTCAAGATGAGTGGTTCTTTACCTTGAATCTTTAATGCCGCATTAATCCCAGCCATAATCCCCTGTCCAGCCGCTTCTTCATAACCACTAGTACCCTTTACTTGTCCTGCGAAATAAAGGTTTTCTACTAGTTTAGATTCTAAGGTCGGCCAGAGTTGCCGTGGATCAATGGCATCGTATTCAATCGCATATGCATAACGCACAATTTTACAATTTTCTAATCCGGGAATGGTGCGAATAAATTGTTCCTGCACATCTCTAGGTAGACTTGTTGATAAACCTTGAAGGTAAATTTCTGGTATATATTTGCTTTCTGGTTCAAGGAATATCTGATGCCGTGGTTTATCCGCAAAGCGGACAATCTTATCCTCAATAGAAGGACAATAACGCGGTCCGCGGCTTTCGATATGTTCAATCGCTCCATACATTGATGACTTGGATATGTTTTCACGAATAATCCGATGTGTTTCTTCTGTTGTATATGTTAAGTAACAAGGTAATTGTTCTTCAACAGGTTTAATAACAGTGGTGTCGTAACTAAAGGCGTGGGGTATGGGATCACCAGGTTGAATAATCGTCTTAGAGTAATCAATACTATCAATCGCCACCCGTGCTGGTGTGCCTGTCTTAAGACGCATCATCTTAAACCCTAAACGCCGTAAGTTGTCAGAGAGATTCTTAGAAGGACGTTCATTATCAGGGCCGCTTTCACGTGTCTCACTACTAATCATGATACGGGCCTTTAGGTAAGTACCCGTAGTAATCACAACAGCTTTGGCATAAATCTTTTCATTATTCTCTAAAACTACACCTTTAGCGATATTATTCTCAACAATTAAATCATCTACCATCGCTTCAAGGATGGTGAGATTTTCTTGTTTGAATAATGTTTCCTGCATATTGCGGGGATAATCTACCTTATCCGCTTGGGCTCTTAACGCCTGTACACCTGGTCCTTTACCTGTATTAAGTAATCGCATTTGAATCTGTGATTTATCGGTGTTTCTAGCCATTTCGCCACCTAAGGCGTCGATTTCGCGTACAACAATCCCTTTAGCTGGTCCACCAACAGAAGGATTACAACTCAAGTGGGCTATCCTTTTTATATTTGAAGTAATCATTAACACTTTTAATCCCATTCGTGCGGGTGCTAAGGCTGCTTCGCATCCAGCATGACCGCCACCAATAGCGATGATGTCGTACATAGACTCATCTCCTTTATGTCTTGTTTCATTAATTATATTGTCTTGTTTATTCATTTACATCATCACTTTTATAATAATGCAATATATAATTTTATCACGACTAGTTTTCTTTGTAAAACATTTCTATTAACCTATCATGTTAATGATTTGTGTACAAATAGAAGTTTGGTATTTTTTAACTTGATAATACAGTTTTATTAAATCGCGAAAATCTTCATCATTATCATGATGAAATACTTTTAAAATTATGCCATCAATATTAACACTGTCCTGTGAAAGATTATCTTTACTTTTAACATGAACAGCGCCATTGATGTTATCCTCATCATTTACTTGGATCTCCCGGATTTCTCATTATCATCTAAACCTAACATTGGAAGAATAATTGCACGATCTTGTTTTATCTTATTATAATAAGATACTCTATCAGAATAATAATCTTCATAAATACGATGGTTGGTTAAAGTGAATATTTCTGATATATTTGTAATGTGTTTGATATATGGTTTATAAATATCACCAGTAACATTCACCCAATAATCTTTTCCGATAATCGTTCTTAATCTAGTCTCAAGCAAATCTAATTCTTTCAAACTACCGAATCTCGTTAATACATAAATTCAATGATTATCCTTTTACCATAATCAGGTAAGTATATATATTCCGCAAAAGATACATCACTGTTAAACTCTAAAGCTACTATCCGAACCTTTTCAAGAATATTATCTTTAAGTTCATCAGAAAATGTATAAATTCTCGTAAATACTACCTTCTTCTTACATGATATTATTTAATTTGATTATATAATGAGATAATATAATAGTAAAAGTAAATTTAAATACTTGTATTTTTAATAAATAGTGCTATACTTATTTAGTACTAAATAAGTAGCTTAATTCTCTAATGAGAAGCGGGGGACCCACTCTTGGGGCGAATATTTATTAATATTATTTATTAATATAATAAATTAGGTTATCTTTCAAACCGAGCCCGACAGCTAACCTCGTAAGCTTTGAAAGAATGATATGGTACGATGAATAATATTTTTTAACCATAGATTTCTTTCTATGGTTTTTTATTTATAAATGGAGGTAAAAAGATGCGGATTATCATAGTTGGTGCTGGTAAAATTGGCAAAGCTATTATTAATACCCTTGTGAAAGAAAATCACGATATTATCGTGATTGATATCTTACCAGATGTTGTTGAAGATATAGTTAATACATATGATGTTAAAGGTGTAGTTGGCAATGGTGCTAGTTATGAAATATTAATGGAGGCTGAAGCAAATAAAACAGAATTATTGATTGCTTGTACGCCTAGTGATGAGTTAAATATTTTGTCATGTTTAGTTAGTAAGAAATGCGGAGTCAATCATACTATTGCCCGAGTGCGCAATCCTGAATATTCAAAGCAAATGGATTTTTTTCGTAAAGAACTTGGCGTAAGCATGACTGTAAATCCTGAATTAGCAGCAGCTGAAGAAATCCATGAAATTCTAAAATTTCCAGGTGCATTAAGAGTTGAATACTTTGCGAACCGTCGCGTCGAAATAGTGGGATTATCTATTCCAAAAGATTCACCGTTAATCGGTAAACGAATAATGGATATTCGTAAAGAATACAATGTGAATATGTTAATATGTATCGTCGAAAGAGATAAGCAGGCTTATATCCCTGATGGTAGTTTCGTTTTGCAGGCAGACGATAAAATCTTTATAAATGCACAAAAAACAGAAATTAATCAATTTTTCAAAAAAATAGGTCAGTTAAAAAATAAAGCAAAACAAGTTATGATAATAGGTGGTAGTAGGATTTCCTATTATCTTGCACAAAAACTAATTGATAATAATGTCGCCGTAAAAGTCATTGAATTAGATAAAGAGCGTTGCCAGATGCTAAGTGAATTACTACCTGAAGCCGATATCATACATGGTGAAGGTAGCGACCAAACATTGCTTCAAGCGGAAGGTATTGAATATGTAGATGCTTTAGTCACCTTAACAGGTTTTGATGAGGAAAACATCATTATATCGCTATATGCAAAATTAAAAAATGTACCAAAAGTTATTACAAAGATTAATCGATATGATCTTACTGAAATTTTAAGACAAACGGAACTCGACACTATAGTTTCTCCAAAAGAGGTCACTACAAATATCATTTTACGCTATGTCCGCTCACTACAAAATACTATTGACTCTGAAGTCAAAACTTTATATCAACTTGTCAATAATCAAGTGGAAGCTATCGAATTCTATATACCAGAATCGACCAAATACACTGGAATCAAACTTAAAGATTTGGCGATTAAACCAAATATTTTAATTGCAAGTATAATCAGAAATAACAAAGTCATAATTCCTAGTGGTAATGATTACTTACAATCTAAAGACAGTGTTGTTGTGATAACTACAAATAAATTTATTCGAGATTTAGAAGATATACTGGAGTAATATTATGAACTATAAGATAGTCTTTCAAACATTAGGTAAAATCTTATTAGTTGAAGCCGCTTTACTTATTTTACCGTTAATTGTATCTCTAATATATCACGAAATGGAAGTAATCCTACCTTTCATTACCACTAGTGGAATATTACTAATATGTGGGCTATTATTAGTTAAGTTACTAAAAACAACTAATAATAATTACTTTCCAAAAGAAGCATTCGCAATTGTTAGTTTAAGTTGGATTCTTGTTAGTATCTTTGGTTGTTTACCCTTTATTCTTAGTGGTGCCATTAATAATTTCTTTGATGCCTTTTTCGAATCAGCATCAGGATTTTCTACGACTGGAGCAACGGTTATTTCTGATATAGAAAGTTTAAGCAAAGGATTGTTATTTTGGCGGAGCTTTTCTCAATGGCTTGGAGGAATGGGAATTCTCGTTTTCGTATTAGCCATTCTACCGAATGTTGATCCTCGCAGTATGTATATACTAAAAGCAGAAAGCCCAGGACCAAAAGTTGGTAAACTAGTATCAAAAGTAAAAGTAACAGCCATCATTCTATATCTAATTTATATTGTATTAACCTTAATTCTTACTATTTTACTCAAAACTTCTGGTTTGCCACTGTATGATAGTATCCTCCATGCTTTATCAGTGGCAGGAACAGGTGGATTTAGTATAAAGAATACTAGTATAATGGCATATCAAAATATCCCTGCAGAAATCATTATTACAGTTTTTATGTTGCTTTTTGCGATTAACTTTAATCTATACTATTACATTTTAATTGGTCAAGGTAAGCAGATTCTTAAAAATGAAGAACTCCGCTTATTTCTCATAATCGTTATTATTTCAACATTAATCATAGCGATTAATATTATGAAACTTTATGGTAATTTTAGAAATAGTTTACATCATTCATTTTTCCAAGTAGCATCTATTATTTCTACAACAGGAATGACATCAACTGATTTTAACATTTGGCCTTCACTTTCAAAATGGATATTGATTATTTTAATGATAACTGGTGGATGTGCTGGTTCAACCTGTGGTGGCATAAAATTATCAAGAGTTATTATTTTAGGAAAAACAATTAAAAATGAAGTAAAATATTCACTTCATCCTAATCAAGTTATAACAACTAAGTTTGAACATAAACGAGTTGAGGAAGATGTGTTAAGAGGTGTTGTTTCGTTTATAATAGCTTATCTTTTCATTGTAATATTAGGTACTTTGCTCATTAGTTTTGAAAACATTGATATTCTATCAAGCTTTACTGCTGTATTAACTTGTATAAGTAATGTAGGTCCAGGACTAAATTTAGTTGGACCAATGGAAAACTTTGCTTTCTTTTCGAATTTTTCAAAACTAATCTTATCCATTATTATGTTAGCTGGCAGGTTAGAAATCTTCCCCATCTTAATCCTATTTACACCTAGGTTATGGAAAAGAGTGTAAAATAAATAGAGATATAGATAATAGAAAAACCGACCAATGGTCGGTTTTTAAAATTCACAGTTCTTGGGTGTACGAGGGAAGGGAATAACATCACGAATGTTTTCGACACCAGTTAGATACATCAACATCCGTTCAAACCCTAAGCCAAAGCCAGCGTGTTTAACCCCACCGTATTTACGTAAATCAAGATACCAATATAACTCATCTGTGGGTATTCCAAGTTCTTGCATGCGTTTTTCTAATAATTCAAGCCGTTCTTCTCTTTGAGAGCCACCAATCAATTCACCAACACCTGGTACTAATAAGTCACAGGCTGCTACCGTTTTTTGATCATCATTTAACCGCATATAGAAGGCTTTAATATCTTTAGGATAGTTTATGATAAATACTGGTGCTTGGAAATGTTCATCAGTTAAATAACGTTCGTGTTCACTAGCGAGGTCCATACCCCATTCAACTTTATTTTCAAACTTTTTAGGAGCTTTCTTAAGGATTTCAATCGCTTCTGTATAATCACAACGATAAAACTTACTGTTAACTAGTTTAGTGAGACGGTCAAGTAATCCTTGTTCGACAAAAGTATCGAAAAATTTCATTTCTTCAGGTGCATGTTCTAGCACATAGTTTACGATGTACTTAACCATGTCCTCTGCTAAGTTCATATCATCTTCTAAATCCGCAAAGGCGATTTCTGGTTCAATCATCCAGAATTCGGCGGCATGTTTATAAGTGTTGGAGTTTTCAGCTCGGAAAGTTGGTCCAAATGTATAAACATCTCTAAAAGCAAGCGCAAAACACTCTGCTTCTAATTGCCCTGAAACTGTAAGGTTGGCTGGTTTACCGAAGAAATCTTCGGAGTAGTCAACCTTTTTATCTTCAGTGAAGGGAATATTTGCTAGGTCTAGAGTAGTAACTTTAAAGGTTTCCCCTGCACCTTCAGCATCATTTCCAGTAATTATAGGTGCATGGACATAAACGAAGTTACGTTCTTGGAAAAACTTATGTATCGCATATGCTGTTAATGACCTTACTCTAAAGACGGCTGAAAAAAGATTTGTCCGTGGACGTAAATGCGCTACTTCCCGTAAGAATTCTCTAGTGTGGCGTTTGGGTTGAATTGGATAGTCTTCAGGGCAGTCACCTAATAATTCGATTTTTTCCGCTTTTAACTCAAATGGTTGTTTAGCTTGTGGTGTTAATACTACTTTCCCAACTATGCTTACTGCCACACCAACACGGTATTTTTGAACATCTTTGAAGTTTTCTAAACTTTCTTCATACACAACTTGCGTACTTTCAAAAAAGGTACCATCATTAACCATTAAGAAACCAAAGAGTTTTTGGGCTCTGTTACTTCTAACCCACGCATTAATCTCAACAGTAGTATCAGCATATCTTTGTAAGTCGCGATAGACTTGTCTAAGTGCTACTTTTTTCATTTTCATCCTCCTCGAAATAATCATCATTTTCTTCATAATAATTTAATTTGTTTTTATCAAGGTCAACTCTCGCAATCGATTCAAAACGTTTTTCAATTTTCGTTGAAGTAGTATGTAATGATTTGACACCTTCTGATACTTGATCGATGTTTCGAGCTAACTTGTCCCATCGTTCTTTATAACGCTTAAATTCTACTCCTAATCTATTTAATTCTTCATGAATAATTGCTGAATATTTATCCCGCTCAATATTTTGAAGGATTAGTTGTACTGTTGTCAAGAGAAACATTAAAGTAGTAGGTGAGGCAATCCATACTTTAGCGTTTTGCGCATACATTATTAAATCTTCATGATTAGCATTGATTTCAGCGAAAACTGCTTCGGCAGGAATAAACATAATAGCGGAATCAGCTGTTTCATTAGATATGATATATTTTTCTCTAATATCATCAATGTGTTTTTTTACATCTGCCTTGAACTTCCTGAACGCTAAATCTGTCTCTTCCTTTGGGAGGTTTCGATCAATCATGCGCCGATAATTTTCTAGTGGAAATTTTGAGTCAATACAGATGCTCCCGATGGGTTCAGGAGCATGCAAAATCGCATCAACAACCCTATCATTGCTTAATTTCTTTTGTAACTCGTAGATTTTTGGATTGTTTTCTCCAAATACTGATACGAGAATTTGCTTTAGTTGGATTTCACCAAAAGTACCTCGTGCTTTTTTATCAGTTAAGACATCTTGTAACGAAATGATGTTATTTGATAAACTCTCAATTTTTTTCTGTGCTTCATCGATTTTACTAATCCGTTCAAGAATATTATTAAATGTCTGAGTCGTTTTCGCAAATCCTTCATTTAATCTTAGATCAACTCGTTCATTAATTTTATCAATATTATCTTGAACATTTTTGGCAAGATTATCAAATAACTTTATCATATTATCATATAGTTTATTCTGAAAAGCGTATAAGTCGTTTTGTAACTTGTTTTGAAAGTTAAATAAATCTTCTTTGGTCCTTTCATTATAAGTGGTGATATTAAAGGTGATTTTCTCTCTTAATTCCGCAAAGTCCTTATTTAGATTATTCTGAATATTCATAAACTGCGTTTGTTGATAGAATTTAAAATCAGTAATCTCTTTGGTTTGATTAACATCAGTTTTCTTCATCATAAGTAGTTTATAAAAGATGAAGACATTAATCAATAAAGATATTCCTGTAATTATTAAAATTGTGAGTTCCAATTTATTCTCCCCTCAATTTATAATAAGAAAATGTTGTTTTTTCTACACTTTTCTACCATATCATGAGGCCATACTGAACATTGAACTTCGCCAATATGAGCTTTTTCTAAATAAAACATACATAAACGTGATTGACCAATCCCCCCACCAATGGTATAAGGAAGTTTTTCTTCCATAATCATTTGGTGATAGGGTAATTCTAATCGTTCTAAGTTATTTGCGACGGTTAATTGAGTTAATAATGATTCTTTATTCACTCTTATCCCCATTGAAGATAACTCAAAACCACAATCTAGCACTTCATTATATACGAGAATATCACCGTTTAAATCCCAGTCATCATAATCTGGGGAGCGACCATCATGAATCTGACCACTCTTTAATACCTTGCCAATTTGCATAATGAATACTGCTTTATATTTCTTGCAGATTTTATCTTCACGTTCTTTTGGGGTGAGATGGGGATACATATCTTCAAGTTCTTGACTGGTGATGAAGTAGATTTTTTCTGGTAGTTTCCGACTTAATTGGGGAAACTCATCAACAATATACTCATCTGTAATGCGTAACACTTTATAAATGCGTCTCACAATCTCTTTTAACTTACGTTCATTTCTGTCTTTTTCTGAGATAACTGCTTCCCAATCCCATTGATCTACGTAATAAGAATGCAGGTTATCTACTTGTTCATCCTTCCTAATCGCATTCATATCTGTATAAATTCCTTTTTTTTCTCTAATGTTGTATTTATACAAAGCCATTCTTTTCCATTTTGCAAGCGAATGAACAATTTGAAGTTCTTGATTATCATTGATAGTAAAGGACACTGGTACTTCAACACCATTCAAGTTATCATTTAAACCTGTTTCTGGTTGTACAAATAGAGGAGCTGTAACTCGAATTAAATTTAATTCGTAAGCAAGTTGTCGTTCGAAAAAGTCTTTGAGTTTTTTAATCGCAATTTGCGTTTGTAAAAGCGATAATTTACTAGAGTAGTTTTCAGGAATTCTTAATGCCATACATTCACCTGTCCCTTTATAAGATTTCATGTACAAAAAAACAGCCATTCGTTAGGGACGAATGACTGTAATCCGCGGTACCACCCTTTTTGTCTCATAAAGAGACCACTCTAGGTATTCCTTGTTAACGGTAGGAAGCCGTCTTAGTCTACTCTATACTTATTAATTAAGTATATTTCGGTAAGAGACTCCGAGGTGTTCTTCACTCTTAACTACGTATCCGGCTCGCATCAACCCGGACTTGCTGGGACGCTCATTAAAAGCTACTCTCCTCTTCGATGTCTGTAATTTTTTTTTGATATATATAACTTATACTATATTTCTTGCTACTTGTCAATGTTTATTTTCCAAGGCAGAATTTAGAAAACAGTTCATTGATGAGATTTTCGCCAACTTCTTCTCCTAAGATTTCTCCTAAGCGCATCCAGGCGTCTTTAACATCAATTTCGACAATATCTACAGGCATTGCTTCTTCTATCGCTTGCAGGGCATCTCTTAAGGAATCGTAAGCATTTCTAATTTTCGCTATATGTCGGCTATTTGATATATAAGTTAAATCTTTATTTTTTATATCTCCTAATTGGAATAAGCGTTTAATTTCCGCTTCGATAATATCTCTTGCCTCATCTGCCAACATTGAAGTTTCAATATGGAATGGTAATTTATCTTTTTCAATCCTTGATTCTAGATCAATTTTATTGATAATGATGATGCGTTTTTTATCTTTGGTTAACTCAAGTAAAGCATAATCATCCTTGGTAAGTGGTTCATTATTATTTAATACTAGCAGGATGAGTTCAGCTTCATTAATAACTTTCTTAGTACGTTCAACTCCTATTTGTTCAACAATATCTTTAGTATCCCTAATTCCAGCTGTATCGATAAGATTAAGTACGACGCCACCGATATTTATGTAACCTTCAATTAAATCCCTCGTTGTCCCAGCAATATCAGTCACTATCGCACGTTCTTCTCCCATTAGGCGGTTTAATAAACTAGATTTACCGACATTAGGACGTCCAACAATAACGGTTTTAATACCATCGCGAATAATTTTACCTGTTTTAGCTGCTTCTAATATATGTTCTAGTTTTTGCAAAATATCGATAATCTGTGGTTTTAAGATTTCATTACTCATGACGATAGCATCATCATATTCAGGATAATCAATATTAACTTCAATGGTCGCTATAATACCGAGGATTTCTTCACGTAGTTCTTTAATTAATCTAGAAACACGCCCATCGAGGGTATTTACAGCTACACTTAATGCTTCTTCGGTTTTAGCTTCGATTAAATCCATAACTGATTCAGCTTGAGCTAAGTCAATTCGTTTATTAAGAAAAGCTCTTTTGGTGAATTCACCTGGTTCCGCCAATCGTGCCCCTAGCGTTAACAATAACTCTAATATCTTTTGAGTTACGAGCGGTCCACCATGGCAGTTAATTTCGACAATATCTTCAGTAGTGTAAGTCTTCGGTGAGCGCATTACCGAAACTAGTACTTCATCAATAATTGAATTATCATCAGGATTTATTATATGCCCATAATTTATCGTATGGCTATGAACTTTATGTAAATCTTTACCTTTAAAGATTTTGCTAACAATGTCAATTGCTTCTTGACCACTAAGCCTAACAATGGAGATGGCACCTATACCTTGTGCTGTTGAGATTGCCACTATCGTATCATCAATCATCATAATCACCTGTATTAAATATTATCAGTAATATTATTATAAAATATTTAATCTGTAATTAAAAATAAAACTGCATCCAAAGGATACAGTTTTCTACTTAGTTATGTTTTCTTGGTTTAATAACTAACCGGCGATTTGGTTCTTCACCAACTGATTCTGTATAGACATCACGCCAATCAGCAAGTTTTGTATGAATGATTCTTCTTTCATAGGAGTTCATTGGATCAAGTTTTACTTCAATCTTAGTGCGAGCTACTTCTTTAGCTACTTTAGTAGCAAGAATTTCTAGTTGCATCCGCCGTTTTTGTTTATATCCACCTACATCAATTGTACAGACTCGTTTATCATTGCTGTATTTATTATAAACATGGCGTGCAAGATATTGAAGTGCTTCAATTGTTTTTCCTTCCCTACCAATTAAAATAGGGTTGTTATCGCTCTCAATATTATAACGTACTTCTTCTGTGTCTGTTTCAACTTCAATATTCGCATTTATATCCATAGCACTCATTACTTTCTTCAAGAAAGTTAATGTTTCTTCTATTGGATTAACATTTATGGAAACATAAGCACTAACAGATGAACCAATCCCTAAGAATCCTTTTTTCTCACTTACAACTTCAATCTTTAGTCTTTCTAATGGTTCTTTAAACAATTCCACTGCTTTCGCTTGAACTTCCTCGAGATTTTTACCTTCGATTAATGTTTTTTTCATTTAGAGAACCCCTCTTTCTTTAATCTGTTAATCTTTGATTAAAGGATTTTTGATAGTTGTCGTCTTGACCTTTTTCCCTTGGTCGTCACCGTCTTTATCCTTCCGTTTGAATGGCTTCTTAACCACGATTATTTGGAGTGTTGAATATATGTTACCAACAATCCAGTAGAGGGATAAGGCACTTGATTGCGAGAAAGCAAAGACAAACATCATACCAGGCATCATCCAATTCATGGTCTTAATTGTTGGGTTGTTCTTCGCTTCTTCAGACATTCCAAATGTCGATATGTATTGGAGTAAATAAGCGGTAATACCAACAAGGATAGGCAAGAAGTAAATTGGACCTGGTTTTGATAAGTCAATACCAAGCATATTTGTTACATTTAAGGAATAATTATATGTTACAGGGGTTTTTACGACCGCATTATACATTGCCAAGAAGACCGGCATCTGTAAGAAGGGCATTAAACAACCTGCGAACATATTTATATTATTGTCTTTATATAACTTCATCATTTCATATTGCATACGATTACGCGATTCGGGGTCCGTTTTACCAGCATATTTTTGTTGGATTTTTTGGATTTCTGGTTGAATCTTATTCATTTTAATAGACATGTCATTGGACTTCGTATAAATAGGTGTTAGGATCGTTCTAACGATAATTGTTGTAAATAAAATTCCTACCGCATAAGAACCAGTTTTAGTCGTAAATAAATCCAATAACCATGCAATCGGTTGAATAAAGAACCGATCCCAGAAATAATCCGTGTTAATCGGATAAATATCTTGGAGATTACCGTCCCGATAAAGTTTTGCGCAACCAGATAAATTAATCAATATTACTAATGAAAAGGCAATAAATACTAATCTCTTGATTGCTTTCTTCATAGATAATACCTCACTGTGTAATTAAGTTTGCTTTTGTCAAAAGTTCCATCAGATATTTCTCTTTATCTTGAAAGGATAGTGTATTAATTTGGTCTCTAACTATTATTACTATATCATATTTTTGGCTAATTTCATGTCTTTTTTGATAAATTATCGCTTTAATTTGCCGTTTAATTTTGTTACGAATGACAGCTTTACCAATTTTTCGACTTACAGACACCACAACGCGGAAGTGCCCTAAATTATTTTCTTTCTTAAATAAGATATAATAATTATTTTTGACAGAATTTCTTAAAGAAATAATCGCTTGAATTTCATAGTTCTTCTTTATGATGTACTTTTTCTTCATTGGTAATCACCAAAAGTTCATGATAAAAAGACCACTGTATCAGTTTCAGTGGTCTTTAAACTGCCAATCTCTCTCTTCCTTTACTACGACGTCTTGCTAATACTTTACGCCCATTATGTGTAGCCATGCGAGCACGGAAACCGTGAGTCTTACTACGTTTGCGTTTGTTAGGTTGCCAAGTTCTTTTCATGTCTCTTACACCTCCGCTAGAACATTTGCTAGACAATTATACTTAATTATTATTTAAATGTCAACCTTTTTATTAAATTATATAATTTATATTTTCGTATATGAATTATCAACATTGTGGTTAATGCTACCTTGTGGAAAAGTTGATAACTCCAATATTGCCTAGTATTACTAGATTATTTTTCCTCATCCTCTGTTAATTATACCCAGTTCTATTAGCTTTTATACACAACATGTGGAAAACTTATCCAATTATTTCATTTTTTCTATAAATCTGTTTATTTTTCCACAAAAAAATAGTAAAATTAAACTATAGTATTAAACGCGACGAAGGAGGTTCGCAAAAATGTTTGAACAATACCAGGAGCTATGGAATAAGACATTAGAACGCTTAAGTTACGAATTTGATAAAGAAGAGTTTGAAGAAATCTTTGCTCCTGTTAATAAAGTTTATAAATTTCATAAAAATCTAATATATGTAATAGCTCCTTCTCAGTTTCATAAATCAAGGATTGAATCATTTTATATTAAACAAGTAGTGCGCATGTTAAATGAAATCGCCAAAAGTATTTATAATTATCAGGAGTTTTTGGATGTAAAAATCGTGACGCAAGATTATATTACTGAAGATACTAATGTGCCAATAAACGGTGTAGATCCTAATATAAATAATCTTTATCGTCATAACTTAAAAGCGACATACACTTTTGAAAACTATGTAGTTGGCCCTAATAATAGATTTGCTAATTTGGTTGCTCTACAAGTAGCTAATCAGCCAGGAAAAGTCGCTAATCCATTATATATTTTTGGTGGAGTAGGATTAGGTAAAACACACTTGATGCAAGCAATTGGAAACTTTATTTTAGATAATGATACGAAAAAGAAAATTCTTTATATTAAAACAGAAGCTTTTATCGAAGATTATATAAAAAAAGTGAAAATTAATTCTGATGAAGAATATAATGAAAAATACAATGATATTGACGTATTATTAATCGATGATATCCAATTCCTAGCACGAAAAGAAGGCTCGCAATTAGAATTTTTTAAATTATTTGAAAAAATGCACAACGAGAATAAGCAGATCGTTATTACTAGTGACCGTCCTACTTATGAATTAAAAGATATTATGGACCGCTTAACTTCTCGTTTCGAATGGGGTGCTGTGGTAGATATAAAAGAACCCGACATTAATACCAGAATTGAAATCTTAAAGAAAAAACTCGCGAGCGAAAGAATTGGTTATGAAGAAGTTCCATTAGAGGTTCTTGAATATATTGCTTCAAATTTTACAAGTAACATCCGTATACTTGAAGGAGCGCTAAAACGTGTATTATTTTATGCAACTATGATGAATAAAGAAATCACATTAGATTTAACAAAAGAAGCATTAAAAGATCTAATTCCTGAATTAAAGAGCACAAAAAATACAGAAATTATTGAGATTCAAAAAGCTGTCTGTGAGTACTATAACATTTCGTTGGTCAATCTAGTCTCAAAATCACGAAAAGCTTGTTTCGTGTTACCCAGACAAATTGCGATGTACTTAGTTAGAGAGATTAAAAAGGAGTCCTTTCCAAAAATTGCCCAAGAATTTGGTGGTAGAGATCATACAACGGTGATGCACTCTATCCAAAAAATTGAGAATCTTCGCATTATCAATAATCAAGTAGATGAAGTCATTCGGACCCTTATGGATAAACTCAAGTAAAATCAACAGGTTATTAACAACCATTATTGATAAGATTCGACATGATATAACAATTTAT
>JAAYWZ010000030.1 GCA_012516175.1 Bacilli bacterium | reverse complement strand
TTACTCACCCGTTCGCCACTGATACACACTAATGTGCATCCGTCCGACTTGCATGTATTAGGCATGCCGCCAGCGTTCGTCCTGAGCCAGGATCAAACTCTCCAAATAAATTTATCCTTAATTTGTTCTTTCCTAACCTTTTATTTATTCGGTCACTTGATCTCTACTCAAAGGTTTGTGGTTCTTGTTCTGTTTAGTTTTCAAAGATCTATGGGCTCTCAAATCATGCTTTCTTATAGTACCAAATTAACTTAACTTTGTCAACTTTTTTATTTAGTTTTTTTACTTAAATTTCGTTAGAAAAAAACACCAAGGTAAACCTTGATGTTTTTACAAACTTAGTATTTCTTCTTCAAAACTACTTGTTTTATTCAAATAGCGTCCTAATGTATAGAAATAATCAGATAATCGATTTAAATACATCAGAAGATGTTCATCAATTTCTTCTGTTTCAAATAAATGTACGACTAGTCTTTCGACACTTCTGACTTTAGCTCGTAGGTGTTGGGATAACATTGCTTCTTTTGTGCCTGTATAATAAATAAAGTTTTTTAAGGGTGAAAGATGTTCTGATAGAACATCGATAGTTTGTTCAAGTTTAGTGATATCATAATCACCAAAACTTAAATTAAGAACTTTCTGTTTATCCGCAATGATTGACATGAGTTTAAATAAATCTCGATAAATATCTTTTAACTGTAGATAAAATCCTTCTTCACCTTTATCTTTGATGTTTTCGATAAACATTGCTAGTTCTACTAAGAGTTCATCGATTTGTCCATTAATTTCGATGCGTAAGTCCGTCTTACTTACTCTTTCACTTATTAGAGATGTTTGCCCACGGTCACCTTTTTTAGTATAGATTTTCATTTAATCACCATTTTCGAAAAAATATTGCTTAGTGAGTTTTTTAAACAGATTATAAACGGTCTTACCAAGAAACAACATGATAAAGTAATTACCAACCATATGAATCGCATCAAATGGTAACCCATTGATTATATAAGCTAATATCGTGAGTCTTCCAGTTTCTTTCGGTAGGTTTTGTGAGAAATATTCATAGAAGAGAAAGAAAGGAATAGCACTTAAGGTGCCAAAGATTAAACCAAAGAAACCTGAATAAAGAGCCCACAGTTGAAAATTTTCTCTGAATACTTTTTTCACAAGACTAGTAACAATTACAATAAAGGTCCAAATATAGAATTGTTCGGAAAAAGTAAATAGAAAAATTTCTACAATAGTATAGATTAATGCGATGGCACATGCTTCTTTGAAACTAAATATAATCGCAAAGATGATGAGAAAAAAGGTAACAATTTCAATATTAGGTATGGATAAAAAGATAAGTTTACCGACAATAATGATGGAGGCACAAATAGCAATTAACACTAAGCGCCTTACTATGAACATTTCTTTACTCATTGCCACCCTGTAATTCGAAACGAATTACATCTCCATCCTTGATGGCGTAATCATCGATTCCTACTTCAGCTGCTGTACCATTAATATAGATAAACCAAAATGTTCCATCTTTTTCAAAATCAACTTCAATGAAACTACCATCATTACTTGCTAAATCTTTTACGCCTACCACATAACGACCATAAGTACTAGATTCTGTTTTGATTAGTTTTTGCTCAATCAGTGCTTCACCAAGCATTGTTTTACTGGTCTTAAATGTTACAGATTTTACTTCTTCTCCTACCACCACTTCAACTGTGATTTCTTTAATACCTTCTTGAGTTTGACTTTTCTTAATTAATTTATAGCCTACTAAAATACCTACTGCCAAAACTAAAACAAAAACTGATACAATAATTTTGTTTTTTAACATTACTATTCCTCCTATTAATATTTTTAAATATTAGTAGGCAAGAATATCCTGGTAAAAAAATAACCTCATTCTTACAGAATGAGGTTTCATGATATGCAAAAACAACGATAGTAATGCCTATCATTACACTTCTCATTCCCAGGAGAACTGTAAACATAAAGGTTTCTAGGCAGGTCTACTGGCTATGATTCATCCTACTCGGATACCTTCCCGCTTACGCAGTGGTAACTATCCTTTCGTCCTCATTTACAGTTGCTGGGACAGCTCAGGTTTACCTGATTCCCTATTAAGCTTCACAGCACCTAAAAACCTGTTATTTACTTTTTGCCTACAAGTTAATTATATAATACTATTTTTTATTATTCAATAAGATTTTAGATTTGATAGAGTTGTGCTTGATACATTTCGTAGTATTTGCCTTTAAGTGCCATTAATGATTCATGATTACCCCGCTCAACGATATGACCTTTTTCTAACACAAGGATTTGATCGGCATCTTTAATTGTTGATAAGCGATGAGCAATGATAAAGGTGGTTCTGTTTTGCTTAACAACACCTAAGGCATTCTGAATTAGTTGTTCCGTTTCCGTATCGATATTAGCTGTCGCTTCATCAAGAACCAATACTGCTGGGTCATATAGTAAAGCACGAGCAAAAGAGATAAGTTGTCTTTCACCAATCGAGAAGTTAGAACCCATTTCTAATACTTTTTCATGGATACCTTTGGAAAACTTTTCAATAAAGCGTTCAGCGCCGATTTTTCTTAGCGCAGCTTCAATCATCTCATCGGTGATTGATTCATCATTTAGCCGAATATTGGAAGCGATTGTCCCTGTGAAGAGAACAGGATCTTGTAAGACGATTCCGACATGACGACGGAAAGCTTGTTTTGAGTATGAGCGGATTTCTACATCATCGATGAAGATTTCACCTTCTTCATAATCATAGTACCTTAATAAGACATTCATCATCGAACTCTTACCACTACCTGTATGACCGACAATCGCAACTGTTTCCCCTGGTTGTACGATTAAGTTGATGTCCTTTAAAACATAATTATCTTTTTCATAGGCAAAGTTAAAGTTACGAAATTCGACTTTACCCTTGAAGCGTGGGACTTCATCATTATAAAGGGTAGTTTCGTCTTGGTCTAATAAGTAGAATACCCGTTCACAAGATACCAATGATTGTTCGAAAGCTTCAAGGTTACCAAATATTTGGTTAACTGGGTTAATTAACTTATTGATATATTCAATAAAAGCATAAATTATCCCAACTTCAACAACGGAATGAATACCTAAAGACCCCCAACCAAAGTACAACAGAATTACCGCATAAATCACTCTTTGTAAGGTTCTTACTAAGTTACCAGAAAAAGATGCATTTAATTTCAACATTTTCGTGCGGTAATCACGGTAACGTTTATTGTGATATTGGAACTCTTCAAAACTTAAATCCTCCCGATTAAAGGCTTGAATAACTTCCATGCTTTTAATTGCTTGATTTAAATAAGCGTTAATTTCTGAGTTTTCACTGCGAATAACATGATTGTACTTCTTAGCTCTCTTCCGATAAAAACTACCCCAGAGAATTAAGATGGGTATTAAAGCAAGAGTAAAAGCAGCTAAGGTCACATCAAGTAAGAATAAACTAACATAAATACCAATCAAATAAATTAACGCACTTATAAAGACTACTAGAGTACGTGAAAATAGATCTATAATCGTTTGGGTATCATTGGTGACTCGCGCAACAATCTTACCTGCTGGTGTTTTATCAAAATAAGAGATGTGTAACTTTTGAATTTTTTTAAAAGCTTCATAACGGATATCATAGGTGATTTTATTACCTAGTTTAAAGAAGTGATAACGATAAAGATAAGAGATAATAATCGCTGTGATGTTCAAAATAACATATAATACAATAAGTTTTATGATTGGATTAACCATAGGTTGATAAAATGCAAGCAAGGCTTTATTATCCAAGATAATATAGTCATACTCATGCTCAATATAATTATCATCAGTGATAATTAACTTATCACCTTTAATTACTTTATTTCCTTCAACTACATATTCATCAACAAAATAGAATTTATTCTTGATTAAAAAGATCCGAACTTCATTTTCTGACTTGACGAATAACTCTTTATCCTCGATATGTCTTGCTTGTGCATAATGTTTGCCAAAGTATTCCACAGAGTTATCCACAGAGTTATCCACAACATACCATGGTTGTTCAATGCCGATTAAATAATCATCAATTAGGGTCTTAAAGAAGATGGGAAGGATTAACTCGATGGCTATGCTTATTATGAGGGCGATAAGAGAAATAAGCACAAGGCTCTTATATTTCTTTGTATATTTCCAAATACGAAGTAATGTCATTGTTCTTCACCCCCACGCTTTTCTAACATTTGTTGGTGAATATATTGCTTGCTGTACCAACCATTTAGAGCCATTAATTGCTCATGATTACCGCGCTCAATGATTTCCCCATCAGCAAGCACAATTATTTCATCAGCATGTTCTACTGCTGATAGCCGATGAGCGACAATGACTGTGGTTTTGTTCTTTCGCACTTTTTTAATGTTCCGGAGAATTTCCTTTTCCGTTGTACCATCAACAGCTGATAATGAATCATCGAGGATTAATACTTCTGGGTTAGTAATCATCGCTCGCGCTATCGACAAGCGTTGTTTTTGTCCTCCTGATAAGGTTACACCCTGTTCACCAACAATTGTATCCAAACCTTCATCTAAGAAGGTGAGATCCTTCCTAAAAGAGGCAAGGTCAATCGCTTCCTCAATTTCCAAATCAGTCGCATCTTTCTTACCAAATGATATATTTTTCTTCACTGTGCCAGTGAAGAGAATATGCTCCTGAGGGACATACCCGAAAAATTTGCGAACATCTTTAGTGCTAATCTCATAGGTATTAACACCATTAATAAGTACTTCGCCATCCTCTAACCTATATTGCTTAAGCATTTGACGGATAATTGTAGTTTTGCCTGATCCCGTCTTACCAACAATACCTAGAGTTTTACCTCGTTCAAGTTTAAAAGAGATATTTTTGATTGCATAAAATTCACTATTAGGATATTGAAAACTAACATTCTTAAACTCCAATGATTGTAAAGTAGAACCAATATCTACTGGATTTTCTGGCTCGATAATATCCGATTTTTGTTTCATGATGTTATCAATACGATCATATGAAGCATTACCGCGACTCATGATGTTTACTAAATCGCCTAAGGCAAACATTGGCCAACCAAGCATACCCAAATAGATGATAAATGATACTAATTGCCCAGGTGTTAAATCTTGATGTAAGACTAAATATATACCATAACTATAGGCGATAGTATTCGCAACTGTGAAGACTAAACGGAAAAAGGGGTCAAACAAAGCATTAATACGCATTAGTCGTAAATTTTTATGATAAGCGTTACGACTACTTTCTTCTAGTCGTTTAATATCTTCTTGTTCTTGAACATATGCACGTACAACTCTTACACCTGTGACCGATTCAAGCACCTTATTATTTAATTCACTAAAGGCATTTTGACTATTAGAATAAGCTTTATGAATTTTGTCTCCTAAGATTTTTACTCCTAGCACAATAAAAGGAATAGGAATAAGACTAGCTAGAGTAAGTTTATAACTAATGGTATAGAACATCATAAATAAAATCATCAATAAGTAAACAATGGAATCAACTAGGGTTAAAATACCATACCCAGCAGTCATCGCCACTGCATTGAGGTCACTAGTAGCTCTAGCCATGAGATCTCCAACGATATTTTTTTCATAGAAAGTATTATCCATCTTTAATAAATGGCGAAAATACCTTTTGCGAATAGTGTATTCTAGTTTGATACTAGCTCCGAATAATAAATAGTTCCATGCATAAGAGACAATATAACCAAAGAGTGTGATAAAAATTAATGTAAGCATTAGTATTAATAAAGATTGCTTAGTTAATGATTTATTAACAATCTGGTCGATACCCTTTTCTAGTAATTTTGGGGGAATAACGCTCACTAAACTAGCAAAGTTAAGAAAAGTGATAGCGAATAAATATCTTACCCAGTTTTCTTTTAAGTACCAACCAATCTTTTTAAACATACTAAACATGATTA
This sequence comes from Bacilli bacterium, assembly GCA_012516175.1. Taxonomy (GTDB): domain Bacteria; phylum Bacillota_I; class Bacilli_A; order Haloplasmatales; family Haloplasmataceae; genus JAAZCR01. The sequence goes on along the minus strand of JAAYWZ010000030.1, from coordinate 1,123 downwards.
TCACCCCATTTTATTCCGACAAGTACTATTATACTATACCAAACTGTTTATACCAATAAAAAAAGGGATTTATTTAATCCCTTTAACGTGTGTCCTATTAATAATCAATGGACACTCATCTTCATCACATAGGTACTTTGTGGCTATATAATCAAGGCGGAAACTAAGTAGCAGGAATACTATCGATAACCCTACTCCTTTAATGATATTCCCAGGTATAAACGAGGTGGAAAAGGCAACAATTTCTTTATGAGTAAACGGAGTGTTTGTAGCTAAAGAATATAATGGGAATGATACATAGATGTTAAAATAATACATCATGACAGTTAGGGAAGCAATACCGACAACACAAGGAATAATTCGTAAAAGCAGAGGATTTTTCACTGTTTTTTTCAATAATAACATGGTGTAATAAAAAGGCAAAGTATAACTCATGGATGCCACAAAGGCTACCATTTCACCAACACCAAAATCTCCTACTGAAATGATAAGCATATGTACGATGGACTTTACCAGCGCCACCGCAACTCCACCTAAGGGTCCATATAAAACCGTCGCAATAATGACGGTTGAATCACTAATATCAAATTTAAATGGGGGAATGAATGGTACCTCAACCCACATTAAGGCACTACCTAACGCTGCAAGTATTGCTAACGTTACTAGTTTTCTTACTCTAGATGATGACTTCGACATTTTCATACCTCCTTACTATTAATAAGAAAAACCCCTTATATAAAATCTTCTAAGGGGTTTAGCATCAGAGGCATAATTAAAAATCATTATCGCCATTAACCTTCTCCCATCCAGACTTTACTGTCGATTACGGAATTTCACCGTACTGGCTAACCAAGGGTTAGCGTTGTGGACTATCACCACCGGTCGGGAATTACACCCTGTCTCGAAGATTTTATATTCGGTTTTTCTCACAGATGTATTATAGTCTAATCTATGTAAAAATGCAAGTCAAATTATAATGACTGGTTGCGTCAATAATTATGTGTAAATGATTTTATAGGAAATCATCCTGTTGTTTAGTACTAGGTAATTAGTAGTTAGTATAGAATTATCATTTGATATAATGATGTATTAATAACCATAATCTTGATCAATAATATTAGGA
>JAAYWZ010000029.1 GCA_012516175.1 Bacilli bacterium | reverse complement strand
TATAATAAGGTATCAATAGATATAACCAATCCATAAGCATCTTTTGTCTCTTCTAATAGAAACTGGGCGATTTTCTCGTAATTTCCTGGTTTCTTTTTATCACCCATAATGCTTATGTCAGGTCGAATGATATTTAAATCATCATTATTAAATAATTTATAGGGAAAATTATAATTACATGGTCTTTCGTCTAATGGTAGATAAACGATCTTCTTCATAGTCTCCTCCACCTTAATAAACACTTACCTTGTCTTCTGGCCAATGTAGTTCGATACCTTGTTTGACTAAGAATTGTTGGAAATCATTAACCTTAGTTTTATCTCGATATAATTCTTTAGGTGTAACTTGATGATCTATACAGTAACTAGCTAGATATCCAGCAACTTCACCAATATTCCATTCCACAGGATGCAAGCGGAAACAACCATTGGTGAGATGTGTTGTACCAATATTTTTACAAGATGCGATTAGATTAGTTGTTCTAATGGGGATTAAGGCACCTAATGGTATTTCAAATGGCCAAGCTTTATGATAGAAAAAGGAATTTGTAACGGTTGTCATATGTATATCAATCCGGTAACAACCGACACCTACTGTATCCCAATAATGAGGTAGAAATTTTTGGTAATCGGCATTAATATCTTGTTCCACTACTGTATACAGTGCTTTAATTCTTCTTGATTCCCTGATGTAGGGAGCTAGGGCTAGTCCATCTTCAGTTCCAAGAAGATCACCCCGGAGTTTTAGGCCAGGATAGCCTTTACCACCATCATCACGTGGTGCTTCCGTTTGGAGCCAATATACCAGTGATAAGGTTAACTGCTTAGCCATGTATTTATGGTACTCACTATTAGGGTTATCATAAATATTTCCTAAGAAATAATCATTTTGCGACCAGTTAAGTAGAGTAACATCATTAATGGGGAAATTATCTTTATATATACTTTTATCAATAATTCTTCTATATGTAAATAAGGGAGGAATTGTAACATTATCGGAAGATTTCTTCCATTCAAACATGCCGAAGAGTTGCTTTTTACGGGTATCAGCGTTAGGAGCATACCAACTAAGGATAACATCGTCATCATAACTCATTTTGTAAGAGCGGAAGAGATCATACATTTCCGGTTTTTCGATAGTATTATCTTCGTTTGCACAATATTCCAAAGCAGCAACCCAAGTAATCGGCTGCATATCATCTTTTAAATAATCATCCGCAGCATGGGGTTCGTTGTGCATAGCTTTACTCTCAGCACCGGTAACATACTCAGTATTAGTTAAAGGTAATAATTCCCCCGTATCGGTCGCATCCAAGAAGTATTTTCCTTCTAGAATACTTAATTCTCTTGTAATGGCATTTTTTACCGCAATTCCGCAAATAGCATCACCATTCATTAAGGCAAACACCGGTTCAGTATTTGTTAAAACTTTTATTAACCCACGATTTATATAAGGTAGTAACATATCATAAAAGATTTTTAGGGATACTCTTGGTTCGTGGCAAATCCGGCTAACCCAGCCATTACCGGGATTTAGATTTTTTATTTCTTTAACTTCATCCTTTACATAAGGATGCTCACGATAATATCTTCTAATTGCTTCACGAAATTCACGATAGCTTTTCGTACAACCAAACTCTTCAATCCAGCGATGTTCATCTGCTGGCACCGCTTGATTAGTAAATTGCCCGCCAATCCATTTGGTTGCCTCTGTCAACACTACCCTTTTCCCCATCTTAGCACTTGCTAGTGCTGCGACGGTTCCACCAATACTTCCGCCTATTATAACAACATCATATGATTTTCTTAACATATTATCACTCTTAATAAATCAAGGAAGTGCTGATAACCTGCTTCAGTTAAATGAACACCATCTAAAGTGAACTCTGATTGCAAATATCCTTCGTAATCAGCAAAATTATCATGAAAATCAAGATAAGTGTAACCATACTTTTCTGCCAATTGTTTAATCTCAAGATTCAATTCCTTAATACCAAGGTTGTAGGAACTTATTTCTTCGCGATTAAAGAAAGTATTTCTTCCTAATGGTAATATCGATATACAATATACTTGGGTATTAGGTAAGTTAGTTTTTAGATTATTGAGGATTAAATCATAATTCTTGGTGATATCAATCTCTTCTGGAAATTTCCAGACTTTCTTATTAACCAGAAAATCATTGATTCCGATTAAGAGAAAAAGCTTATTTGGATTATGTGAATAACAAGCATCCATTCGATTCAGAATTTCGATAGTTTTATCGCCACCAACACCTAGATTAATGATGTTGGCAAACTGATTTAATAATTTAAAATTTGCTGTTAGAGAATCCCCTAAAAAGACGATTTTATCCGATGTTTTCATAACTACCTTCCTTGTGCTAACAGCTCAATAGCATTTCTAATATTTTGTTCGAGGATGGTCATTTGTTGGCGCACATTGTTTTGTTTAATCGCATTACTGATTTGCACATTATAATGATGGGCTCCCCAACCAAAGGAGTCTTCACCAAAACCCATAAAGTAATCATTATATGCCTTATCGATGACACTCATATGAGCATCAACACTAGCTTCATCAGCGTAATACTTTAAGAAATGGATTGATAAGTCGATATAGGTATCTTCCACAGAACCAAAATACCGTAATTCTGTAAAGATCTTAAAGATAATCTCAGTGGAGAATATCATATGTTTGTATTCTTCGGGTGTGTTTTCAAAGCTTGCGGTAAACACATATGTCTCTGGCCCCCAAATACTAACGAGGGTTCGATATTCTGCATTTCCATTTACGACTTGATCTCCCTTTGGAAAGGGTACAAAGCCAAGATTAGCAAATTCTTTACCACCTAAACGGGAGATATCAAAAGTGTGCCATGATTCGCCTGGATTAAAAACAATTTTCCCCTTCTTAAAGTTTTCTTCTGTAGCATAGGAAAAATCTACTGTACTACTCCACATACCAGGACTCGCATAAAGACTAGCTAGTTTTTCTAAGGCTTCTAAGGTTTCTTTACTATTAACACCAATTTCAAAGGAGTTATTAACAAAGAAACCACCATTTGCTAGAACGCTACCATATGCCCAATCATCGGCTCTTCCTCCCATCGGGTATTCGCCTTCGCGTTCATCCAATTTATTATTGAGTTCTTTAACAAAAGATTCAAAAGTGGACCAAGTCCATTCACCTTGAAGCCATAATTGAGTAGGATAATCTTTTGGATAACCTAATTCTTCTAATAAATCTTGATTGTAATATAAACCAAAATTAGTATTTGGGAAGATATCATCATAGCCATAATAATTATCTTTAAACTTAACGAAAGGTTTCTTGTATTCAAAAAGTTCATGCGCGTATTTTTCATAGTATTTTCCAACTGGAGCGATAACTTCATTCATCGCTAGGATTGGAATTGAGGATGTGGGAATGTTATATACATGTGCTTGTGGTTGTCCAGTAATTTCATAATTGATGATGAAGTTGTCTCTTTCAACACCCCAACTTGGATTTGGATAAAAACTTTTGTATACTACTTTAATATTATATTTTTCTTCAACTCGTCGTTGATTCTCTTGTCTTTCCCTTTGAAATAACCCTTCAAACTCATCACTGAAGGGATCAGCGTAATTAGGATTATTTACCATGATGATATATTCTTTTCCACCAAAATCATATTTGATCTCTTCTTCAGTAGTGGTGGTGGTCGACGTTAAACATTTTGGTTGATTAGGATTTTCTTGACAAGTTTTTTCCTGACCTTTAGTACAACTAGCAATTACCATACTTAATAAACAAAGGGTGATAAATAAACCTAGTTTTTTCAAGTTCCCCCTCCTCAATCTTTGATTGTAACTTTTAAACCAACTTCATACATTCTTGACCAAGGTAAGTAGCAGTCTTCAATAAGTACTTGATAATCCTTAGGCAATTCTTTATCAATATAAGCTTGCAAACCACTTCGCACCATCTCAGCTACTTTACCTCTTGGTCCGTCGATATTAAAGAAATCCATCTTCATTGTCGGTAATTGTTGAACCACTAATTGTCTTACCATCGACTGATAAGCAGCATCATCAAGATAACGTAAAGCGAGGAATTCTAAATGTGCTTTCGTCCTACCATAATGGTAATAGATAATTCCCTGACAGAGAGCAGTAGCGATACTGTTTGAAGAACTATTCCATGCTGCATATCCTGCTAACTTATAAGTCAAACCCTTTTGATAGATGAGATCAATGAGTTCTAGATCAGCTCCATTACAGTATGCGACATCACCAATTATGGTGAGTTTATTTAGAGTATTTATAGTGTAATCAGCATACTCAATGAATTCGATGAGATTTCGGAAAGCATCATGTTCAATACCCTTGGCATAATAACTAAAACGTACATCAAACATCTTTGGTGCAACATTGATCATTAAAACTAAATCAGCAGATTCAACTGTTTCAGTCATTATTCCATTAATCGCGATGATATGATACTTAATAGTCTCAATGATATGGCGGTCTTCAAGACTAGGGATAACCGTTTTCCCTGCGCAACTCGCAAACCGCACATATATTTGTGGACGAAAACCTTTATCAATGTTGATTAACCTCGCCAAAAGTGTATTTGCCACCCCATCAGCATCAGGGTACATATAGACCTTTAATTGAGTTTTCGTTTGATTTATGTACTCTCTAATCATCCTTTGGTCTTTAGCTGTTAAGCCATAAGGTGAAGCATCATCTTGGGGGATAATCATAAAATCAATAATCCCATTTTTAACATAGTCAATAATCCGTTTTGTTACCGATAAATTCTTTTGGCGCCGTTCAATATAATCTTCATAATAAATCATCGGTAATCTTGCAGTGATTTCCTCTAATGTTTGCTTTTCTGCTTCTGTAATCGCATTTACCTCTAACTTATGCATTAACATGCCATAATCATGGATATCCTTGCCATGGAGTTCATAATAATCAGGTTCTTCATCGCTTGATGAATAACTCGGTGTCCGCATAATCGTCGCAAAGGCAAAGATTTTTACTTTCGGATTATGTGCTTTTAGTTTCTTTAAATCATCTAACCTTTTTAATAAAATCTCCACACTGTGATTATGTAAGCGTGATGGTACTAGTCCACCGTATAATAGCATATCAATGGATAAGATTAAACCATGCGCAGTTTTACTTTTTTCTAGTAACCAATCCCATATCTTATCAACATCTGCTGCTTGTTTTTTTAAACCTAAAAAATCAAGTGGAGGTGTGGTGATTTCATAATCAGTATCTTTAGTTAGATATTGTTGAAAGAGATGATTCACTGGTCGCTCATCTAGTGGTACTAACACAATTTTCTTTGCCATTATATCACCTATTTAATAAGAAAAACATAATAATTCTAACGTTTACGTCTCATAAACACAAACACTGAAGTACCAATAATACCTAAGGAAGCCACACCAATAATGATATATAATAAGGTATCATAATTCTTACCTGGTTTATCTTCCTCATTTTCATCGACAGGTACATCTATTACAGGATATTCTATTGTTAATGGATCCGGTCTCTCACCTGTAGTTGGATCCCAATACCCATAATTAATCAGATATCGGGTAATCTTAAGATCGATATTATCAATTAAGGCATATAAATCCTCTTTAATTCTTTGTGCTCCAACACTTCTTACATATTGGTGGATATTATTATTGAGTTTAGTAATTTCTTGTTGAATTAAATAATAATCACCAGCATTATGCATCTTCATATTTTTAATTCGTGTAAATTCTTCCGTTAATGCACCCTTTTGCTCTTCTGTCATTAGTCCTTTTGTTATATAGATGCGATTTGCTTTATCGATTATATATGTAAACATCGCATCAAGGATTTTATCTAAATCAGCATTGGGAGAAATTGCAGTAATTTTATTTAAACCTTTGGATAAGGCTGTCTTCATTTCTTCTTTTCCTAAAAGGTTTTGGGAAGCGAAGATTACACTACCTAAACCATCAGCAGCACGACTAATTAAGATTTGATTGGTATAAAGTAAAGTAGGACCTTCCATGTAAGCACCAATACCTGTGTAATTATAGGTTAAACCATTAGAAATATCATTCATACTATTTACTACTGTCTTTACATAATCAGTATCAAATGTATAAGCCATTGGAGCTATAATATCTATCCAACCTTTTTCAACCCAGGTTTTCCAATCTTGCATCAAATCTTTTAAAGCATGTTGATAATCAGGACCAACGGCAATAGAAATCTTCATATCTGGCTTAACTTCCCGAATTGCCTTCACTACTTCTTCAACAAAGATTGTAACTTGTTCAGCCCGAAATTCACACCATTTTTGATACAGTTCTTTTTTACCTTGGCTCTTTTCTTCGATCAATAACTGTTTTAAGTCACCAGATAAATTATAACGTTCCATGAACTTATTCATAGCTACAGGGGTGTATCCAGAACTTGTTTCTAAACTAGATTCAGCAGGATATCTAATATAATCTAATTGAATACCATCTAAATCAAATTTATTAGCTAGTTCTACGTAGTAGTTGATGAGGAATTGTCTAACTTCCTCATTAGCTGGATCAATAAAGACAAATCCATCTTCCGTCCCTTTACCTGTTTGCATATAACGCCCATAAAAATCTAAGTTTAACCAACTAGGATTATTCTTTAACCATTTAGGATAGTGATTATGGTTTTGATTATGGAAGAACGTTTCTGTCCAAGCGTGAACTTCAATACCAGCTTTATGGGCTAAGTCAATAAAAGCGGTCAAATAATCGGGATACTCACCGTAACTATAACGAACATTGGGATGATAATCGACTAGGTCAGATTGTCCAATTGAATGACCCCACCATAAAGTTTCAACATAGATTTGGTTAATACCAGCACTCTTAAACTCTTCAATATTACTCCTTAATTTATCTAAACTTATTTCTGAATTGAAGACATTAGCCCGATGCCAAATACCCCGTGCTTCTAATTTTAATGGCACAATCATCTTTAAAGAAACTTCATCTAACAAGCTCATTGCTTCAGCATATTTTTGTTCGGCAACTGCTAACTTTGCATTACGTTCACTTGAACCAATTGGTAATGATTTAATTTCTTCTCCTAATTGCTTTAACTCATTATATCGATTATTTAAAGTGTTCAAATCATTATTTATCGCTTCAATATCTACATCATACGCACCTAAATCTAATTCAATCTTAGTGTTTCTCAAGCTAATTATTTCTTTTTCTAGATTTCTAATACTACCCAATATTGAGAAAGTAAAAGTGATGGTTTTAGTATTAGTATCATAAGTGACTTCATCACCAATGTTTACATTATCACGAATCTTATTGATGTTTTCCTGACCATGCACTGAGACAATAAAACCATCAGGTGCGAAGGTAACATTGACACCCATCTCGACAACAATACCATCTTTATCAACAGATACTTCATAACCCCATTGATTAGCACCTGATTTATTATCACTGGTACGTTTATCATAAGTATAGATAACAACATAATTTTCATAACGAGTTATATTAATACCATTATATTGAATCGTAAATGATTTTGGTTCCGTATTAGCATGTACTTTGGTGTTACATAAAATAACAGCTAATAAGAGTCCTAATAATAGTAGTAGCCCTTTCCGCTTACTCATGCTTTCTCACCTCATAATTTAATCTAATCCCTAACACCATAAGTAAATATTCCAAATCCTCACATAAACGTTTTCTAACCACTTCATTATTTATTAAATGTAACTCATTTATTAGATTAGTAAGTAACGAAATTATTACAGGTAATTTGCTTTCCCTTTTTATCTCATTTAACCTTACAAGAAGAAAATCACTTTCCTCATCACGGAGTAATTGTTGCTTTAAATAAATATTTTCCATTTTAGTTTCGATATCATCTAACATTACCGTCACTAATTGTTCAATTGGAGCAGTAGGTGAAATAGCTAGCTTCCTAAAAATACAATTTCTTAAAATATTGAGCATCTTATCCTGGCGATAAATATACTGTGAAGCAAATAATACTACTCCTAAACTCTCTTCCTCACGACAAGCTAGTATTTGATCGACATTTTCTATTTCAGGAAAACCCATAAATGTTCCAATCCCGGGATAGTTAAATGTTTGTCCATTGGATATGCGTTTCATCTTACTTACAATATCTTTAACGTAATTAATATCACGCGAATAGGCCATCGGACAGATGATATCAATGACTCCTGCTTTGACCCACGTCGTCCAATCCTGCATTAAATGGCGTTTTGCATTTTCAGGATCAGGACCAACCGCAATGGAGATTTTAAGATTAGGGTTTACTTGTTTTATAGCCTTAGTTACTTTAATAACAAAATTTGTAACTTGTTTTTGGCGAAATTCTCGCCACTTCTGATATAAATTATCATTAGACTTTAATAAATCCCGTAAGTCTACGAATTCAGGAATGTTGCATTCTTCTTTAAATTTTTGCATGGCAACATCGGTATAACCACTGCTAGTTTCAAGGCTATCTTCGTGGGGATAACGAATATAATCTAATTGAATCCCATCTAATGGATATTTAGCCAGTTCTTGATAGTAATTGATGAGGAAATCATGTACAGCTTCATTACAAGGATCTAAGAAGATGAACCCCTCTTCAGTTCCTTTCCCTGTTTGCACAAGACTACCGTTAAAAGTAGTACAAATCCAGTCTTCCTTACCTGTTAACCAAACCGGGACCTCTTCCGCTAATTCTCCACCAACAAAGAAAGTTTCTGTCCATGCATGAACTTCCATTCCTAATTTATGGCTAATATCAATGAGGGCACTTAAGTAATCATTATATAAGCCATAATTTCCTTTATTTACGCGGGGGTGATAACCGACAATTGCTGAATCTGATATCGAACGACCCCACCAAAAAGTTTCAACATAAATCGCATTAAAACCACAATTCTTCATAGTAGTCAAGAATTCTTCTAGTCCGGCGAGGTCATTTTCGGAATTAAAAATATTAGGTCGATGCCAAAAGCCCCGCTCTTCAAGAGTAAATGAAGGTGCTAGTATACTATTGATTTGAACAACTAGTTCTTCATACTCCTTTAACAAATCTTGACTTGCTTCTTGTCCTGTCTTAACTAATTCTTTAATGTTAGTTACTATCTTGTCCAATTTTGTTAATAAAAGATTGGTACCAGCAAAATCGATATCGTATAAACCATCTTGATAAAACTTAACTTTAGAATTAATCTTATCTAATTCAACTTCCATTCGATAAAGAATATCTGTGATTTCTCGGGTGAAAACAATCACTTTTGATTCGCTTGAATAATCTACCTTGTCACCAATTTCGATTTGCTCTTCGAGGAGTTTTGCCATTTTCCCATGAGCTGAGATAATGTAACTATTCTCGATAAAAAACACATGAGTACCTTTAGCGACTACCCTTTTATTTGCATCAATTAATAACTCATATCCATACACATTTGTACCAGTCCCATTATCTTGGGTGCGTTTATCAAAGGTAAAAATTATGACTTGATCAGTACCACGTATGCTATTGATACCATCAACTGGCAATGTTAACTGAAAAGTATGACTCATAATATCCCCCATTTCTATCCGACAATTCCGGTTCTTTCTACACCTTCAACGAAGAGTTTTTGAACGAAATAATACATGATTAATAATGGCGACATAATGAGAATGGCTGCTGTGTTTAAAATCATTGACAAGAATAATGGGTTCTTCGTGACATCGGCACCAATTAGTTCCCATAAACCTAATGATTGAAGGTGCCCGTGAACACCATATTGGATGGAGTACATTGCTGTCGTAAGAACTTTAGTGGTATCACGCAGGAAGAGGGATGCATAGTAGCCATCATTCCATTGCCAGACAAAAGCGAAGAGACCAACAGTAACAATCGCACCTTTCGCATTTGGCAACATAATGCGGTAGTATATTTGAAAGGGGCTAGCACCATCAACTTCAGCTGCTTCATCTAACTCTAGTGGAATACCTTTAAAGAATTGTCTAAAGATATAGATAAAAATACCCGATTTAATCCCTTGACCAAGTACACTCATTAAGATAATTGAATAGGCTTTACCTAGTAAACCAATTCTTTGAAAATAAATGAATTGGGGTAAGCTGATTGTTGAGGCAGGCACAATAATGGTCAAAATGACAAAGATAAAGAGAATATTTGTGACCCTAGACTTTAATCTCGCAAAGGCATATCCAGCTAAAGAACAAGCGATAAGTTGCCCTAAAGTTGCTAAAAGTGAGATGACAAAGGTATTTCTTAAGGCATTCCAGTAATCTAATGCTGCGATGGCTAGGCGGATATTATCTAAGGAGAACCGTTTAGGAATCCAAACAACTGATGGATCATTGATCTCCCGGGTATGACGTAAAGCTACAGAAATCTGTTGAATCAAGGGATAAATAATAATAAATGCAAGACCATATAATACGATATATTTTACAATATTCATCATTAAGTCTTTTGCCTTAGAAAGACGAACTTGATTTTTCAGAGGATTGGAAAAATCAAACTTGGAAGAGAGACGATTACCTACATTTTTTATTAAATTCGTAAATTTTTTAGCGTTTGTCATCATAAGTGAAAACTCCCTTCCGAATCGTTAAGAAAATAATTAGTAATAATAACATGTTCACAATAAAGAAGAGAATAGATATTGCTGCTGATAAGCCATAATAGCGTAAATTATCACGGGTATAATCAATAAACTGCATTACTGGTGAATCGATAAAGGAATCGACAATTGTATAGACAATGACTGTAAGGAATAATGGTGATACTAACGGGAAGGTAATCTTCCAGAAGATTTCATACTTAGTAGCACCTTCAATTTCGGCTGCTTCATATAACTGAGTTGGAATTGATTGAATCGCTGATAAAAAGATTAAGATTTGGACACCGGATAAGTTAATGATTTGTAAAATGCGATTTACGGCACTCAGTAAGAATGAAATCAATGATTGCCCAATCCCAATTTCGATTAAGTACTCTTCAAATCTAATACTATCGAGAATGCTACCATTTCTTGAAGAAGAAAAGACCGCATTAAAGCTACCACGCATGACAATTTCAATAATATTAGAGTTGAGGATTACGGGAATAAAGAACATCATACGAATTAAGGAGCGTCCCCGCAATTTCGAGTTAAGCATTGTCGCAATTAGCAAACTGAAAATTAAAATAACAGGTAAATTAATGAGTAGGGTTTGGAGGGACTCCCACATAACACGAATAAAGGTTTTATTATTTACTACTAGTTCCTCAAAGATATAACGATAATTATCTAATCCTAAAAACTTGATTTCTAATCTACCACTACGCGGTTTTACATCATTTAACGAATACCAAACTGTCGCAAAAAATGGATATATGAAAAACATTAAAATACCAATTAACCATGGTAGTAAGAAGACAACACCTAAAATTTTCTTTTTAGTTTTAAAGGGTATATGCTTATTAAGTAATCTCAGTTTTTTCATCATACGCTTCACCAACTAAACTACTAAATAATCGTTTGCTTTAATGATATATTCGCCAATTATGATATCAGTATTGCCATAATTGACGTAGATCTCGATACCATTACTATATTTGACTCTTCTTACATCACGGTTAATAACTTCATGTTCAGCTAAAGTCGCATTAAAGATACCTAAAGAATCAAGTTCTTTATACAAATCTACCGCATTAGCATACCAATATTCGTATGCAGTAGAGTAATATTGATTAAATTCAGTAAGCATTAAGTCATAGGTTTCCTTGTATGACCAAGTGAAGTTTAGGTTACTTCCTGTTTCAATCGATTTTAATTTATACCAAGTTAAACTATGTTTATCATCTAAGTTGATTGGAGTACCAGTATAATCGATACTACCACTTATCGCTAATTGATAAAATGGTATCTCAGCATCGATAATATTATAAAGGGAACTTTCTAAGGGTAAGTCGATTATGTAATCGACATAAAAGACAGAATAAATATTAGGATTCAAAGTCATTAAAGTATACTGTTCTTGTAAATTCGTAAATTTATCTAAGATAATATCTTTTGTTTGCGTTTTATAATAAAATTCTTTTTCTTTATAATGACCTGATAAAACGGAGCCAAAATCAGCTAGTGCAACACTTTTTATATTATATTGATTTAATTCTTTGGTAATTTTTTGGAGTTTCTTATCAATATGAAGTGGATTTAGTACCCAATAAGGACTATAAGAAGTATCTGGTAAGAGTGTTGCTTCATTAAAAGGATAATGAGTTGCTACTTCTCCTGACATTAACCGAGTTGCTTCTGTGTTCTTCCGAAAATTATCTAAACTATAGATGAAGAAGAAGTTTGTCTCAAAGAAAAGATTTATATTGTGGTTATCAGCATACTTTTGTAAATCCTTAATTCCTTTTTTACCACCTATCGTTTTACTTACCTTTATCTTAGTAGGATAATCTGGGTTTAGTCCCCCATTCATCCATCCTCGATAATTCACATCGATATTCTTTACACCATCATTTTGTAATCTTTCTAAGATGAGTTTTGCTTGCTCAGTAGTAGTTAATGGGTATACTTTCTCATAAGGTATACCTAAAAAGTGTTCCACATCGCTATATCCACCTAAGAAAGTTACATTAAATCGAAGTCCCGTTTTATCTGATTCTTTCATTCCTTGATCAATTAGATATTCTCGATAAGCTTTAGCCATTCCCACGTAATCTTTTTGATCAGGGAAAATATATTCAACGGAATAATCATTAGTGGTTAAATCAATACTCCACATATTTATCCGTTCACCGATTCCCATGAGTGGTAATTTATCTTTTTCGCGGAAATAGAACCGTGAATAAACCTTATTAAAAGAATCATATTTACCACTAATATCAGCTACGATTTCCGTCATCGCATCGCCTTCAGTGATTATCGCTAAATACGCATCATCATTCTTTTTCATCCCATAGATGGGCATCAGCGCAGTATAGGTTTTCTCAGGCATAGCATAAACGGCTTTACCGTAGTCCTTGCCATAAAGGCTTTTTTCATATGTAGCGGCATAAGTTTTACCATTATTAAAGTTTATTAATGCCCCTGAACCATCGGGTACGACTATATAACCATTATCATTTTTACTTCCAGCCCCAAAATATGGTAAGAAATCAATATGGGACAAGCGATGATTCTTTGACTCTACAATTGATTCATTGATAATAGTAGCTTTGAAACCACGATCAGTTAAGGTATAACGAACCGCGACTTCAAAGTATGGTTTACCATTATCATTAACTACCCCTTGATCTTGGTTGTCATATTCTAAATCTTCAAATGTATAGTTAGAATGGACATAGAAGATTTCATAAAGGGTGTCAACCATGTTTTGTGAGAGGTTTTCGGGATTCTTTAACACGTATATTCCGTGTTGTTCATTATACATATAATTACTTTCAATTAGCCTTACATAGCGAGCATATTTAGTTTTTTCACTAGCATCTTTTGCATTGTCTGCTTTTTCATTTAAGACATCAATGACTAATTCTTGTAGGCGACTAATTCTTAATCTTTGCGGTAATTCATACACCGAGTGATTAGTATCATATATGATGTAAAGAACTTCTACACCATTTTCAATATAGCGGAGATAATAGTTTTGTTCTTTAATACTGAAATCATAATTAATCATTGATTTAGGTTCTTCTAATTTCGTGTAATACCAGATTTTCATCGTGCTTTGTTGGAGTCTTTTAGTGCTTAATTCGATATTTGGGTGAGTATCTTCTTCTGTGACATTTGATGTCCAAATTTGCCCAGTATTACTGTTTTCTAATGTAATGTGAGATGTTGTTTCATCAATGTACAATTTTAATCCTGTTTCTATGTTATCTGCGACAAGCCGCTTTGTATTTGTTAATGTCCCTTCACTTACTAAGACATATCCAGTTTTATCATATGCTTTTCGCGGTTTACGTAAATCCTCTTGATATTCAGAAGTAACCAAGAAGTATAAACCGAGAAAAACAAGCGTTAAAACAACTAGTTTAACTAAGAATGCTTTCATTTGCATCACCTAATACCTTTTTGCTAGTTCCCTTAGTAATGCATATATAAAGGTATATATTTGCTTTACTAATGTGAAAATTAAGAGAGCAATAAACAAAATTACCCCAATCGCGACAATTGTTAAGATCGTCGTGATTATTACTTTTAATGGTGAATACTCGTGGATATTAATCATACCAAAGAACATTAAATATACAACACCCAATATCCCAATATAATTAACTAAATCTAGCAACATTGCTTCTTCTAGCGTTAAAAAGTTACTTCCAATAACCACGATTATTGACGCAATTATATAAGGAAAGAGTGAGTAACATACCATCATAAAGATTTCCTTCATCTTACCCTTGCCATCAAAGAGTGTTGTAACATTCCAGTTAGCGATGGAGAACAAGACAATAGGAACAATCACAAAAGAAGCGATTTTTATACTGTTTAAGTCTTTAGGGTTATTAGGATTTAGGATAAACCCTGTGGATGTAAACTTTATGATTTGGACTAGTGACATTAGTATTAAGAAGATAAGGGCTACATAGAATTTACCCTTTTTACCAAATTTAAAATCTTCATACCCTTTGAAAGGATGAGATATTAAATAAGTGGGGAACTTAATTACATCCTGATATAACATTTGGAAAAAGGCTTTACTCTTCATGTTACTCATTCCTTCCTGTTTCTTGTGATTGCCGATAATTATCACGAACTGAGCTATATAGTAACACACCAACAGCTACGAAAATTAACACCACTATGATTGGGAAATACTGTTTTAAGCGTTCATTACGATATTCTTTATAGGCTAAGGAATAATTGGTTTTATCATATGCAAGTTTGAAGTTTTCCATTGCTTCCTTATAGTCGCCATTGACATAATTAGTCCGCCCAATTGCTCGATAAGCTAAATAATAGTTGTTATTATATTTCAGTGTTTCCTTCCAAGCTTCAGTGCTAGCATCATAATCACCAAGATAATCTAGCTGGGCAGCTTGATTAACTAATGCACCAAAATGAGTTGGTTCAAAAATTGAGATAGTATTACTGGTTGAATCTAATACATATAGATTATCGCCTACATACTGAATTGCTACCGCATTACTAAAAGTACCCACTTGTTTACCATTACCACCAAAGATGTATAAGAGATTACCATTATAATCATAAGTGAAGATCCGTCCTCTTTTCACATCTAACACAGAATACATCCCATATTCATTGACAGTGATATCTACAAGAGAAGATAGTCCGTTTGGTACATCTTGGCTATACCACCAAATGTAAGATATATCGCCTTTTGGTGGAAAATAACCTGTTCGGGTGAGGACATCAAATCCTTTGGTGTTGAGTCGTTTAATCATATCATTACCAGAACCATCACTGGTTTGGCTAACAGTATAAACGAAGTTTTCTTTATCAATATCCAAGTTCAGGAATTGGGTAGGTAAATAGAGATTTAATTTATTGCGTTGCTCTTTAGTCATAAAGAGCATCCAGAATCGGTCGATTAAACTAATGGCAACCTTGTTAGTGCCGACATAACGACTAAAAGTACCATCAGGATCAAGTTCGAGAATTCCTTCATAAACACCAGTCGCAATAACATACATTTTCCCTGTGCTATTTACCGCAATTTTTTCTGGTTTATAAGCAACCGCATTATCACCTTGGAAAATGAGTTCATCAGGAGTCGTAAATTCTTTATATAATCCATTCTCACGAATCTTTAATATTCTACTCTTCCCTGTATCGGCAACATAAATATAGGTGATGGCGCTACCGTTCTCATTGATCTCGTCGGTAACAAAAAGCCCTTTAGGATTGGACATCCCGATATTATCATAATTAGAGTCTTGGGGATAAGTTTTTACAACCTGATGATTTTCATCTAAAACGACAATCCTATTTAACTTTCCATCAAGTAAATATATCTTATCCTTAAAAATGAACATGTCTGTTAACTCACCAAACTGGATATTAAGATCCGGTGGGGTTATTGTCTTAACATGTCGATATGGTTCAATAGAATCAATCACCGTACCATAATATGAGTAATAATAACCTGCTTCAGCCTTGGAATAGTTAAAGGTAAATAAGATAAGAAGCAAACTGAAAAATAATATAGTCTTTTTCATAAGAATCACCTATTTAAGCCCTGAATGACTCATGGTATCGATGATTTGGCTTTGTGACAGGATAAAGATAGTAACAGGTACGATTAACATCACTACTGATACCGCAGCAGCTGCACCAGCACGAGCGATACCACCACTAACGATTTGTCCTAGTGCATAACTCAAAGTTTTCAGCTGTTCTGAGAAAATGTACCCTGATCCATTTGCTGACCATAAAGATTGGAATAAGAGAATAATCAATGTCAGCCAAGCAGGTTTGGCAAGTGGCATAATGACTGACCAATAGATACGAAACTCATTTGCTCCATCAATTTTCGCTGCTTCAATCAGGCTATTAGGAATTGATTCCATGAACTGTTTCATTAAATATAAGCCTAATGGATAGGCAAATGCAGGAATGATAATAGAATAAGGTGTATCAATTAATTTTAACCAACTCATAATCATAAAGACTGGTGTGCTAGTAACAGCACCGCTAAACATCAAGGAATAGATAATGAGGGTAAATATTAAGGTCTTCCCAGGGAAGCGATGCTTAGCTAAGGGATAGGCACACATGGAGGCAAATAAGACATGTCCAGCTGTACCAACTAAAGTTATAAATACTGTATTGAAGACATATCTAGACATCGGTACCCAAGTTGAGCCCATTAATGTTAAGAGGTCGCTAAAGTTCTTAAAAGTTGGATCTTGCGGGAATAACTTAGGTGGGAAAATAAATAACTCATGTAAAGGTTTAAAAGCATTCGCAATGATGTAAATCAAGGGATAGGCACTAAACAATCCAAATAAGAGAAGAAAGAATAAAATAATGATATTTCCAGCAGTAGACCGATTTAACCTTTTTCTTCTTTTTATACGACGCTTAACTTTATAATCATTTAAGAATTGACGCATACTTATCGATTTCATATTATGTACCTACCCTTCTTAAGAGTTTTTGAACAATGATATTCGATGATAACATTATCATAAAGAGAATGGTCGCAATCGCAGAAGCATAACCCATTTCAAACCGAATTCCACCATAGTCTAGTAAATGTAAGACGATAGTGTGTCCAGCGTAATCAACAGAGGGATAACCAGCAATTTCGGAAGATACAGCCGCAATTCCAAATGATGATGTTATCTGCATTACCGCACCAAACATTAATTGTGGTTTCATCTGTGGTAAAGTAATATACCAGAGTTCTTGCCAGCGATTACGTACACCATCGATGGCACCAGCTTCATATAATTGTTGATCCATATTTTGAAGTCCGGCGATAAAGGCCAAGAAGGCAACACCTAAACTTAACCAGAATTGAACTATGATGATAATCCATAAAACATAACGTGTATCTTGTAGCCAAGTAACTGGTTCTGTAATGAAGCCATTCTTTAGTAGGAAGGAGTTGGCATACCCATACATATCACTAGAAAAGATCAACTTCCATAAAAGATAGGCATTACCAGATATCGATGGTGCATAGAAGATTAAGGTCATAAACCAACGCCACCGTCTTGGTAATTCATTTATTAACCATGCAATGACAAAGGCAATGATGAATGAGATTGGACCGGTTATTACTGCTAAGATAATGGTATTTTTAATTGCTATAATGAAAATATCATCTTCAAGGAATAAACGTACATAATTATCAAAACCAACAAATTTAGGAAATTCTAACAGGTTAAAATTAGTAAAACTAAAGAAGATTGACATAATAACGGAAAGAACGGTAAAGTTTCCAAAGATAATTAAGTAGGGCGCCATTAAATAATAAGAATAGCGTGATTTATATATTTGGTTCCATAGTTTTTTCCACTTAGAAGTTTTCTTAGTCGTTACATTTTCCATATCAACACCCACTAATCTAAATTAAACTCTTTCCGTTTCCGCGTAATTTCATTATTGATTTTACGGTCATAAACATACATGATATCGCGGGGATTAGTACCATTATTGTAGGACTCACGGAAAGCATTGTTTATATAGCGCGCTGTAATGTATGAACCAGGCATGACTGGTACACCAACAGTGTTATGGATTTCGGAGATTAAGATATCATGGTATTTCTTTGGCCAAGATAATTGGGATAAAGCATCTAAATTGGCTGTCGCAATCCGTCCCGCTTCACCAAAGATTCCTTCGAGTTCACGAGAATAATTAACTTGGGTCTTAGCGTTTGCCCACCATTTCATGAACTTCCATGAAGCTTCATAATTCTTACTTTGTTTTAGTAGAACTGTTCCACTAGTTACTGACATGCTAACATTATTTATTAATATTTCTTGCTCTCCTGTTTTGGGATTAGTCACATAAATGGGATTGCCGTTTTCATCAAATTGTGGAACACCCGGTATAGGAATAAAATCCCATTGTCCACGAATTTCAGGTGCAAATACGCTTAAAGTATTGTATAAAGTATAATAATCAATTCCTATGGGCATATCGCCACTACGGAAACGGTTTACGAAGTTTGCTTGAATTGTAAAACTATACTTCGTAAAGAAGTTTGTATAAGTTACAAACGCATCGAGAGCTTGATCAGTTAAGAGTTCTGTTTTTGAACCATCATCTGAATATAATCTTCCGCCATGTTGATGTAATAGAGAGTAATAAACGGGATTTAAGGTGCCGAGATCTTCATATTGTGGTAGATAAAATTCGAGATGATTACGTTGTAAGACAGGAACCATATCAATTACATCTTGCCAGGTCTTTGGTGGCGCGATTCCTAATTCAGCGAGAATATCAGTACGATAATAAAGGACAAGGAAATTTTGCGTATCAGGTAAACCATAATAGCCACCATTGTAGTAATAGGGAACCATGGCACTTTCAGTAAAGCGACTCTTAACTTCTTCAAAATCAGGGAATTGACTTATATCATAAATCGCATTCCGCATCGCATACTCAACAGCCAAACTTTCACCATTGAATAAGGCAACATCAGGACCAATACCTGCTAGGGTGGCTGGAAGTAAAACACCGGCATTTACCAATTTTAGGTTTACTTTAATCTTTTCATTAGGAGTAAAATCCTCTTCTACTAATTGTTTAATGATTGTTGCTTGATCACGTCCAGTTCCTTGTAACCATACTGTGATTTCCTCGTAACCATCAATAGCTGGATCATCAACATCAATGAGCGAGTAATCAACAAAGAAGGACGCAAATAAGGTAGTGATTTGATACCATAATTTTTCAAAGATATTGGCTTTAGCTCGTTTTAATTCATATTTATCATCATGAATTACTAGATAATCTAGCATCAGAGGTTGTTCCCGCGCTTCCATGGTCCATACGGCTAACGCCACAATATTGTTTTTAAACGCATTGAGGTTAGTTTGGACTTTCCGGATATCATCCGCAAACATTTCTAATTGGACGGCCATTTTCTTAAGAACACTAATATTAGCACTATATTCACCTGTAATATTAACAATTTCTTTTATAACAGCTTCTAATGTACCTGCACTTTCTTGGAATTTTTGGTCAAGGTTTTCAATCCGTTTTTCTAACTGATAATCACGATATGTATCTGGATTAACACCTGTGAAAATGATGATTTCGCGATATATACTATTAAGTTTATTAATTTCATTTTCTACTGTTTCAATAATCGTTTCATAACGACCTAATGTATTTCTTAATGTTAGTGTTCTTGTACCTTTTTCCAGATAAAAATAATATGGACCATTATCATCTCCTAAAGTAACGTTTTGCCAATCACTATCGTAGATGAATTCAATTTGAGCAGCCTCTTTAAAGGGGATTTTACCATCTACATATAATGATCTTGTTGAGAATGATCCTGCTTTATAATTCTGTAAAGCTTTGAACGAGATTTGATATAAACCTGTTTCTGGTACATCTATTTCCCAAGAAATCCAGTCACCAACCATCCGCCAGTTATAACCACCAATACTATTAATCCTTAATTGCGTACGGTGAAAAGGTTCAGTTCTTACACTGGTACGGTCAATTTGGGGATATAAGGTTGCTGCTGATTGAAGTGTAGAATCCTCAGCTTGAACTTTAACATAACCATTAGCTTTACTCACATTTTGATAAGCATTTATATATTCTTGATAACTAGGTACACTGGGTATTTGATAGATGACAATCTTATCAATTAGTAATGGTTCCTTAATGGCAGTTATCGAAATGGTATTCTTCCCTGCTTTAAACTCAAATAAATATGGCTCAAAATTGCCTTCTTCATTTTCTAGTACTTTTACTTGCCAAGAAGGTTTTTCACTTCTTGGTGGTCTTACATCGTTTTTACCCTTGATATGTTCAACTTTTCCATCATTGCCCCAAATCCGCTGGAACACCACACTTTTCATATCCGAAAAGGGAATAACACCATTTATGGCAATTTCGCGTTCAGGATTAGCTCCATATCCTTCATACGGATAATAATGAATCTCGATATTATATCCTCCTGCTACTGGGATCTCAAATTCCCAAGTAATCGTACCTTCGCCAGGAGTTAAGAGAGCTTGACCAGCTAATCCAGCATAATTCTCAAGGATTTCAACTTGTAAATCATTAAAGGGATTTTCTAATACTCCATTACGATATCTGGGAATTCCATCGGTCAGGAGTTGATAATTAACCGCAGAGATTGTAATACTTTCATCAGGAGTTACCAAATCATTATTAACATTGTAGTTAGTCTTTGCGAAATAGGAATAGTTCAATTGTTCTAAGTAGTTGTCTACATCTTTTTCCTGAATCGCATTCATATTTAAAGCAAAAGCATCAACTTTGGGTTGTATTTTTATGATAAGAAACAAGATTGTCCCAATAATTGCGATTATTAAGATTTTCTTCCACATATTTATCCCTCCATTTCACTATGACAACTCCTGAGAAAACTATTATTTACCTTTTCTTCTTAATATAACAACTGTTACGACTGAACCTATTAAGACACAAGCTAATCCACCATAGATATAGATAAAGTACCTTCTATTTCTTATTTTATTTTCATTATCACTTGGCTTTTGAGGAATGGGATCAGTTGGTATTGGTTTTTCATCGTTATCATCATCAGGCTTATCAATTGCACAGGCATCTAAATGGGGGAAAGCTTCGCAGTTTGGTTTAGCTACTGGTAATCTAGGCGGTTTAACCGCTTCGACAAATATGACCGCATTACCTACTGGTCTAAGTTCCCCGTCGGATGGTCGATTTACTACAACTAACTCATCATTTATTCTTAGTATAAAGGTACTAGAGCCCCCACCATCTAACTCAATCGCATCTTTAGCACCCATATCAAAAGCTAATTGGGCTTGATCTTTTGTCGTTAATCCTTCACTATATCCTTCTTGCCGCCCATCAATTACTTGAATAAAAAACTTACCATCTATAGTAACTCCAAGTGTCGTTCTAGGGTGACGGACAGTAGGACCAACTGCTACTGTTGTACCAAATGGTGTTACTTGGCGATTAATAACTAGCCGTTCACCACCACCAATAACATTATTTAAGTTCTTATATCCCGCATTAGTGTATCGTTCTTGTTCTAAGACTTCTATTCTTTGGCCATGTTGTAAGTATTCATAAAAGTATTGGGCATTGCTATTAATCATTTCCCCAAAAGAATTCACTGCAATCCCAATATGTCCTTCTGGAACAACAATGACTTCATTAGTGAGAAGCTTTTGATTTTCATCACGAACAATAGTTGCTTCGAAAGGATAATTAATGCTAGTTTGATTTAACTTAGCTAAGTATTTCCCAGCAAAATTACCGGTAATTTCTTTATTAGGCATATATATCCCAATTTCATCTTTAAGTGTCATTTTATCGATCTTGTCGATGACAAAATCTCGATAACTACCATTATCAAAGTGAATGCGTAAAACATACACTTTTTGTTTTTGAAGGACACCTTTGGTGATTTGATAGTCGCCATCATTATTGAAACCAAAATTAACTAGTCTTGTATCCCAACCATAAACAAGTTCTTTACCTTCACGCATATATGTATGAGCGGTTTTCCCTACATATTGAGGGTCTTGCGGATAACTCATGATAAAAAAATCTCCATTTACTGCAGCATAAACTTTCCTACCCGTAGTCGCCTCAAAATCCTGAGCAATCTCTAACACTGTTTTCTTTTGATACTGATTATTGGGGCCATAACCATCCCAAATTACCATTGCGACATTTTCTGATTTTGGGTCAAATGCTGCATTAAATGCAACTCTTTTTAATCCATCGTTACCAGCAATTTCCAATCGCTCATAAATAATATCGCTTACTACTTGTTTTTCATATTTAGTAATTGTGCCAAGTGTTAAATTATATGGATTTGTATCTTCAGCATAGACATTAACTGAAAATAAGGTAAATAATCCGGTTATAATGAAAAATAATAGGATATTCTTAATTTTACGAAACATATTACCATCCCTCACTAAATTATCCAGTTATATAGGGATTTCAGAGAAATCCCTATATAACCAGTCCTTAATCAACTAATTATTAGTTAATAATGATTTCGACAGTCTTACCAACAGCATAAATGTCAGTAACTAATTTGTCATCTCTACTATGATTGCCACTAGTGTGAACAAAGATTTGATATCCTAATTTTCTTACTTCAGTATTACCATTAATTGCTGTAAAGGCAAGTACATAGCCACCATCAGGTACAACTAGGTCTTTTGTTGGCTCTGTTCGTAAGAAACTTGCAACAGCACCATCTTGGTCTTCTTGAGTATAATGAACTCCATATCCGCCTGCATCTGCTAAACCATCACGGATTTCCACTACTTTTCCATCAGCATCGAGGATTATTAATAATGAGTATTGATAAAAATTATTTGGACCAATATTAACTAAACTATTACGGTCAATACTATCCCAAAATGCTTTGGTATATAATGCGGTATTAGGAATATCTGAATAATATTTCGGATAATTTGGCGAATCAACAGTTACTTCAATTTGTGTTCCGTTAAAGATGATGCTATCAGCAAACCATTCACCAGAAGCAAATTTACCAATTGCTTCAACATTGGAGCTACCATTTGCTGTGTCAGGAGATCCACTGTCATGGACAAAGGCTCTATAAATATCATAACTACCATATACACTGCTAATCCAATATGCTAAAACAAAGCCATCATCGGGTATTTCTAAGTTTTGTGTTGGTTTACCTTTTACCCAAGCAGTTGGTTCGATTCCATCAGGGTTGTTTGCTGTAAATTCCTTAAAATTAGTGTCATCACGAATTTCTACAACTTTACCATATTTATCAAGGACGATAACGATACCATTTTGATACATATTACCTTCAGTAATGTAAATTAATTGTGATTGATCGATTTCAGTTTCAAAGAATTCTTTTGTATATAATTGTGGATCCTTGACATTATAGTATTCACGCCATCTTGAAGTGTTAAATTCGATGGGAATAATGATGCCATTGAAAGTAATGAAATCAGTAAACCATTCACCCTCAAATCTCACACCGATTGGACTCTTATTCAAAGTAACTTTGGCTTGTGGGTCGGCACTATCAACTTCTTCAAAATCTTGAGTTGTGAGTAGTTTCTTATAAGCCCAGGCACGCCATTGATTTGTATTAGAAGCATGACCAAAACCAATTACAAATCCACCTTCTGGTACATTTAGGTTAGTTGTTACTTCAATGTTCCAACCCTCCATCTTACCCCATACATTCGTATCTGGAGTTGTACCATTAGGATGTTCTTGAGTATAATGACTAAATGGTTGCCCCCAAGATGCTCTCACTTCAACGATGAAGCCATATTTATCGGTTACTACTAATACTGCCCATTGATAAGAGTTCTTTGATCTAGTTTGAGCATTAGCATCCCAGAATTCTTTTGTATAGATATGAACATTTGGTTCAGTCCATGATAATGGATTAACAGTTACAGGAACTTTGTCTTCGCCTAAATATAAGTACTTAGTTTCAACTTCACCTTCTTCGACAACGATTTGTCGACGTACATAGATTTGATGGGTTTCATCGTAAGGTGCATAGTATTCAACCATATAGGTTCCAGCTTCTTCAGTAGATATATCTGTTAAATCAGTTAATTCATATTGTGTGCCGTTTAACTTGTAAATCTTCGTAGTCAATGTTACTTCTTCTGTTTCGTTATCTGTTACAGATACACCAGCCATTAAGTCGAAAGTCTCGCCAACTTTAATCTTCTTAATACGGTCAGGTTCAGGAACAGTAATAATCGGTAATTGATTATTTTCAAAGTCAACGATTACTTCTGTATCTTGGAATTTTACTTCTTTACCTAAACCAGCACCACCAGCCATTAATGGATCACCAAATGCTCTTGGAGAAGTAGGAGCATTGACACCATCATTAATAAAGACGATGACATGGCCGTTTTCTGGAACATTGAGATTAGCTAAGCCACCATATTTGCTTTGATATTCATTAGTAACAGATCCGTTGGACCAATTGTTATTGATTGTACAGACTTGAGAACCAACTTCTTCAGAATATTCGTTACACATAGCATCTCTTAAGAGAACAATCTTGTTATCAGCATCTGTTACAGCGATATTAGACCATCCAGCAAATAAGCGGTCATAATAGTGTTCATACAAGAAGTCGAAATAATCTTTGCTGAAGACACTAACCTTAGTTAAGTCGAAGTGCCATGGGAAAGGATCGCTACCCATTGCTAATTTAGGATTTAAAATTGGATTATAAACCATGGCATAGGATTTCCCATCGATAATGATAACTGATGTTCTCTCTAATACGGTAATTGTTCTTGTGGCTGTAGCTTCATTTCCTGCATTATCTTTTACTTTGTAAGTAATGATATATTGCCCTGGTTTAGTATTGCTGAAATCACCTTTATCGACTTCTATTTTACTTGTGATATTACCATCGACGTTATCTAGTGCGGATACCCCGGTCATCAAGTCATATTCTTGACCATAAGCTAATGTGACCTCTTTGGGTATAACTTCGAGTATTGGTTTAATGTTATCCTGACTTGTAGCTGTAGTTGTTGTGCCACTACTAGCAGTAGTTGTTGTCGTAGTACTACTCTTCTTTTTATTCGTACAGCTGAATAATACTGCTACTGCTATAAGAATACACAATAAACTGAGAATTTTTTTCATTAATTACCCTCCTATTATTCTATTTTTTTATTTGTTCTGATAGCATCTTAACTAAAAGTAAAGATGCATCAGTTTATTCACTCTTTGAACTTCGCTTCAATTAACCCTTCCATTTTCGTTCGGAGGATTGTCATTTGTGCCCGAACATTTCTTTCTTTTATGGAATTAACAATCATCGATAAACAGCTATCGGTAGCCCAACTAAACGCATCTTCCCCTAAACCATAAAGCATCTCATTATATGCTTTATCTAATACTTGAAGATGCGCATCTACTGATTCTTCATCAGCGTAATACTTCAAAAAGTCAATTGAGAGATCTACAAATGTATCTTCCAAATCACCGAAGTACATTAACTCACTAAAAATCTTAAAGATTGCTTCTGTTGAGAAAACAAAACGTTCATATCCTTCGGGAACATCTTGATAACTTCCACTAAACACATATGTTGCTACACCCCAAATTTGCGTTATTTGACGATATTCAGCTGTACCATTTACAACAGCTGGACCTTTTGGATAAGGTACATAACCAACTTCGAAGTTAGCAGAACCCATTCTGGATGGATCGAATAAGTGCCAATGAGCACCTGGGTTGAAGACAACGTTACCTTGTTTCCATTTCTCTTCTGTTGAATAAGCATAGTCAACTTCACTTACCCACATCCCTGGTGTATTATAAAGTTCAGCTAGTTTTTCTAGCGCGGCGATGGTTTCAGGACGGTCAACCCCAATTTCTAGGTTGTCGTTTAAATAGAAACCACCATTAGAAGGAACGAATCCATCAGCCCAATCGTTTACTTTTCCACCCATTGGATATTTACCTTGGGTTTCATCCAATTTGGTATTAAGTTCCCTAACAAACTCTTCAAACGTATCCCAAGTCCAATTGCCTTCTAACCACATTTGGGTAGGCTTGTTTGGTGTGTAACCTAATTCTTCTAATAAAGTTTGATTATAATAGAGACCTACGTCAACATACGGATAGGAGTCATCATAACCGTAATAATCGCCTTTATATTTCACGAATTCTTTCTTATATGTCAAGAATTGTTCATGCGCATATTTCTCATAGAATTGTCCAACCGGTACAATAGCACCTGCTGTTGCTAATACTGGAATTGATGAAGCAGCGATATTATAAACATGCGCTTGTGGTTGTCCTGTTACTTCACTATTAATGATGAAATTATCTCTGGATACACCCCAACTTGCTGAGGCTGGAAATGGAACATATTTAACTTTGATGTTGTATTTTTGCTCCACTCTTTTTTGGTTTTCTTGTTTTTCTCTTTGATATAGTCCCTCATAGTTGTCATTGAAAGGGTCAGCAGTATTAGGGTTGTTAGCCATAATGATGAATTCTTTTCCACCAAAATCATATTGGATTTCATCTTCGCATGAGTTATTCGGACAATCAGTATTAGTTGTTGTACCATTATTAGTAGTAGTTGTATTGGACTTTTTATTACATCCTACAACAATCATTACACATGCTATTAATACCAATAACAATAATCCTTTTTTCATCATTACTCCTCCTTTAAATACTCTTTATTTATTCCTTCCACATATCTACGCGTCGCAATATGTGGTCGAGTAATCGCACTACCAATTACAGCAGCATAGCTATACTTCAAACACTCATTTAACTCCTCAATCGTCCAAATCCCTCCCTCGGCTATTAATATCGCATTTTTTAAATTCTTTGATAGAGCTTCAACAAGGGCTATATTAGGGAGCTTATTATCTTTGGTATAACTAGTAAAACCACTTAGTGTAGTTGATACAATATCAAATCCTAACTCATCAGCATAAATCCCTTCATCGAGAGTAGAAATATCAGCCATTAGATACTTATCGGGATATTTTTCTCTAATCTCTTCGTATAGTTCTTTAAGCGTTAGTTTGTTTGGTCTTAAGCGCATAGTTGCATCTAAGGCGATTATTTCGGCTCCAGCTTTTACTATTTCCTTTACTTCTTTCATTGTTGGCGTAATGTATACTTCGGAGTCCGTATAGTTACGTTTAACTAAACCTATCACTGGGAGTTTTACCCGCTTTTTGATGGCACGAATATCTTCACCAGTATTGGCGCGGATCCCCACTGCTCCTCCCATTTCCGCAGCATAGGCTAGTCTTGCCATAATTTTTGGACTATGCAATGGTTCATCTTCTAAAGCTTGACATGATACAATCAATCCTGGTCTTAATAAATCTTTTAACATCTATACCACTCTTTCTTAATCTAGTTTTCTGCTTATCGCTTCAGCTGCTTTACTTTCTTTGCTAAGGATACGATTCTTAGCTTTGATTAATACTCCTGTGTAAAGTAAATCTAAAACGAATAATTGTGAAATTTTCGCAGCAAAACTCCCCCCATCTAAAGGTTTTTCGTAACCAGCCGATTGGAGTACTACATTAGCTAATGTTGCTAGTTTCGAGCGAGTATAATTAGTAATAGCGATAATCTTAGCCCCATTCTTTCTAGCAATATCTACTGATTCTAGCAAATCTCTTGTTGTACCTGATAAGGATAGGGCGATTATGATATCATCCTCACCTAATGTACCAGAAAGGATGGTTTGAAAATGTGAATCTGTAACAGCTTTACATTTTAAACCACCACGGATAAACTTACCTTCACCTTCTAAGGCAGCAATTCCTGAAGCACCGACACCATAAAGATATATGTAATTAGCTTTTAGTACCATTTCTATCGCTTCATTTAAAGCATCTTTATTAACCAATAATCTAGTCGACTTAATCGTATTAATCATATTTGCTTCAATTTGATCTATATAATCTTCAGCTGAATCATTTTCTTCCACATATAATTGCTTAGCTAATTGAATTTTAAAATCATAAAAACCATTAAAACCGATTTTCCGACAAAATCGAACGATTGTTGATTCGCCTACCCCAATATCATGTGATAATTCTGCAATCGAATATTGCAAGATATTCTCAAGGTTTTTGTCAATGTAATTGGCAATTTCCTTCTCCGACTTCGTCAATTGATCGCTATACCCTTTAATTAAATCACTTAATAACATGACTTCCTCCTCAAAAAAAATGGAATAAAATTTCATTTTTTATCTTCATTTTTGGTGCTTAGTTTTATGATAGCACTTACATTTCCAATTGTAAATACATTGTGAAAAAAATTTTTTTACTTCTTTCGATTAATTATTACTTTGACAAGTTCATATTTAACCATTATAATTTTGAACTGCATTCAAAAAAGAAAGTTGCGGAGGTAAAGTATGAGAAAAATTCTACTAGTTTTAATCTTTTTGAGTTTATTTGTCATTGCCTTTTCTAGCAAAAATTCACCAAGAATTTCTGCTGAAGAAAATGACGATGACTACATCGTCTTAACCAATGAAAAAAACTATCTTCTCGCAAATGTCAATGAACCACTTAAACTAGAAAACATTTATGTCTCACTAGATAATCATCTAAATCAGTTATCTAGTGACAAACTCGAAACAACAGATGAAGCAGTAACGATCACCACCGACACAATAACTATAAGTGCAAAGGGCATCTTTACCTTGACTTATACCGCTAACAATAAGGAACTGCCAATTTATGTCATCACGAAACTTGCAAGCGAAAATGAGTATGTTCTCTATGAAGAAGATTTCTCTGGTTTTCCTGATAATAATCTTCCTGATAATTATCAGTTAGTTAGTGGACAAGCAAAAGTTATTAATGAGACTTTATTCTTAAACGCGCAAAGTAAAACAACAACAATCGTATTACTCCCTGATTATCTTCAAGGCTTTTCTAATTATGTAATTGAAAGCTCCTTTACGATAAAGGAAGTTAATGAAAATACACGTTGGGCATCAATCATGTTCCGCTATTCGCCAGGTAATTATTATCAAATGGCGATTAGAAAAAATGCCACTGCTAATAATGGGGTTGAATTTGCCAAAGCCATTAATAATCAGTGGAATGTACCTAAAACAACTAGTTACTCAGAAATGATTGATAGTAACAAATGGTATCAACTTCGCATTGAAGTGAAAGGTAATACGGTGAAAGAGTACATTAATAATCAGTTACTTATTACCTATGATTCGTTAACCGAATACCAAAATGGATACCTTGGTTTCCAAGCTAATGGGTCAAATGCTTATTATGATAATATTAAAATCACTTTACCAACAGATTACATTGATGTTGATGAAACTTACCCCTATCCAAACGTATATAATCCTGAATCTAATATTATTAATCCACCTACTGTTGCCCAACTGATTTCGGACTTAACAGATATAAATAACTCTTTGGGTTCAAAAAGACCAGCAACAGTTATTGTCAATCTAGATTCCGATTTAAATATCATATCAAATGACAATGTAGTGATAATGAGTATAAATGAATTATTAAAAAAGACCAGGTATCTAGTGATTCCTGCCTTCCGTGTTAATGATAGCGATACTGTTAAGAAGTTGACTAATCACTTAAAAGAGAAAAATGTTAAAGATTTCTTTATCCTCACGGATAATCCTGAATTAATTACAGAAGCTCGCAACAACTACAATTTAACGCGTGGAATTCTAGAAATCCCATATAATGAAGCAAAACCAACATTAAGAAAAGAAGACTTAATCAACATTCGTAATACAGCGAATATCTCTGAAGCTCGAGTTGTTTTATTACCACTCCAATATTTAAGTCAAGAAAATGTCTCCTATCTACAAAAACGGTTAATAACAGTTTGGGGTAAAACAGAAGATTCAATTACTAGTAAATATCATGTTATTCTATCTGGAGTTAATGGATTAGTAACAGAAGATTACGCCAAAATCTTTGATATATACAAATCCTTCCCAGAAAATAGTTATGTGAGAAAACCTTTTATCATCGGTCATCGAGGCATCCCTTCACAAGCTCCTGAAAATACCCTAGAGGGTTTCCAAGTAGCCATTGAAAAAGGTGTCGATATCATCGAGTTAGATATTCACTTAACTAAAGATGGTTATGTTGTTGTTCATCACGACTTTACGACTGGTAGAATCTTTAATCAGGATTTAACAATTGCGAATGCAACCTTACAAGAGTTACAAGCTTTAAGAATTCCCTATTCCATCTATCCTGATGCCAAAATCCCCACTCTTAATGAAGTTTTTGCGAAATTCAAAGATAACAAAGATCTCGTCTTCTTTGTCGAAATCAAAAACTATGATACAAGTATTGTTCAAAAATTAAAATCAATCGCTGAGGAATATCAAGTTAGTGATCAAATTGTTGTAATCTCTTTCCAAGATAACCAAATCCTCAAAATGCGGGAACAATTTAAAGAAATCTCCAATGGTTATTTGAACTATACTGGTATTGTTAACACCAATGTCCAAAGTACTGTAAGTAGAGTAATTGAGAAAGTTGTCCCCATGCACACGACCATCAATCCCTCGTATGTTGGTGTTACGCCAGATAATGTTAAAGCATTAAATCATCGTGGTATAACTGTTTGGCCATGGACAATAAGTTATAATTATCAAAACTACGGTGAAAAGGATTATACTTCAATGGATAACTATTACGAAATGGGTGTAGGTGGTATTACTACTGATACTGGGGATTACTTATATGATGTTTGGCATTATTTCCAAATGGAAAAAACCAAATTTAACTACACCATCGGTGGAAGTACTGATCTTAGATTAGTAGGCACTATTAGGAAAAACAATGGTGAATTATACACCACCGTCCCTGATTATCTAATTATCAGTGATGGAGGAACAAACATCAAAATAGAACAAAGTATTATTACTGCCGAAAACCCAGGAACTGCTGCCATTATGGTTTATATCCAAACATTACCAAAACTACCAGGAGGACAAAGTATTGTCATCTTCGATGATTTAGTATACGTGAATGTCAAAGTTAAAGAAGTTACCGAAAAGCCAGAAACTAATAATAGTAACAGCCCAAAAACATTATTATATGTTAGTGGTGGTGTAGTTTTAATGGCTGGAATTGGGATAGGTTTATACATTATGAAAAAGAAACGTTCATAATTGTCATATAGTTTTTAAGTTTAATTTTAGTAAAACAAATAC
>JAAYWZ010000028.1 GCA_012516175.1 Bacilli bacterium | reverse complement strand
TCATAGAAATCTCACCTCATACAATTAATGATAACTACTATTTAAATTATAATCTTCCCATAATACCAATTACAATACTATGATTTGTTTTTATATGTATCTTTTTTCTATTTGTATGATTTTGTTTTAAGGTGTATACTTAAATTAGGTTCTTGAATTGCTTGATTAAACTCAAACATTTTATTATCTAAATATATATTCGTACTGTATAAGTAAATAAAAAATCTACTTCGATAATTTAAAGTATATTTTAGGTATTATTTATAAAATGACGATAGGTGATGTCTTATGAGACTTTTATTAGCTGAAGACGAAGTAGAATTAGCGAATGCCTTAGCGACAATTCTCAAACGTAATAATTATTCAGTAGACATAGTATACAATGGTGAAGATGCCCTGTTTTATCTAGAATCAGAAGTCTATGATGCCTTAATCTTAGATATCATGATGCCTAAAGTAGATGGTATTGAAGTTTTAAAAAAAATTAGATTGCAAGGTAATAATATACCAGTATTACTACTTACTGCTAAATCGGAAATTGAAGATAAAGTATTAGGTTTAGATACAGGTGCTGATGATTATCTAACTAAGCCTTTTAATACGCAAGAACTGTTAGCTCGGATTCGCGCAATCACAAGAAGACGATCAGAAATCTTAGAAAACCGGTTGAAGTTTGGCGATATTGTACTTGATCGCTTGACTTTCGAATTAATCTCTAAGAAGAATAAGGTGCTTATTAATTCAAAAGAATTTCAAATCATGGAAATGTTAATGGTAAATCAGAATCAAATGATTCCTTCTGAGCGAATTATGGAAAAGGTCTGGGGTTACAATAGTGATGTAGAAAACAATGTGGTTTGGACCTATATTTCTTATTTAAGAAAGAAGTTACGTTTATTAGAGTCTACTGTAGATATTAAGTCAGTCCGCAATATCGGTTATGTTTTGGAGGATACTAAATGATAAAAAAACTCCGGTTAAAATTCATTGTGGTCGCAATTATCTCCGTAACACTTGTTATTAGTATATTCATGGCAATCATCAATATCAGAACTTATCGGAGTATTACAAAACGGGCTGATGAGTATCTTTCATTAATCGCCAATTATGATATTATGAAAATCTCTCCTCCGTATACCCCAAAAATCTACGGGTTAAATCCTGAAACCCGCTTTTTCTTCATTGTACTAGATAAAGAAAACCATGTCATTGCGGTGAGTATTGAAAATATTGCCTCAATCAATGTGACTGATGCGGTTAATTATGTTAATAAAGTAGCTAATCGAAATAAAGAAAAAGGTTATTTAGGTCATTATCGTTATCTAATTGATACAAAGGAATATTACACCACTTATGTCTTTCTTGATTGTAGTAGAGAAATCAGCGTCTTTAACAGTTTTCTTAAAATCAGTGTTCTCTTTAGTTCAACTGGTTTACTAGTGTTCTTTATTTTAATTTATCTCTTCTCAGGAATCGTAATTAAGCCCATTTCGGAAAACTTCCGCAAACAGAAACAGTTTATCACTGATGCTTCCCATGAATTAAAAACTCCACTGACAATTATTGGCGCAAATGCGGATCTTCTCGAGATGGAATATGGTGAGAATGAACAAGTTAAAGCAATCAAGAATCAGGTGGAAAGACTGGCAACTCTAACAGACCGTTTAGTTTATTTAAGTCGGATAAATGAACGAGAAACCAAAATTATAATGACTGATTTTTCAATATCAGAAGTCTTAGAAGAAATCATAAAGGAATTCCAAGCCGTGGTAACTACGCATGGTAAACACCTAGTAACGGATATTACACCTAATATAACCTTACATGGTGATTTTTCGAGTATCACCAAGATGATGCGGTTATTACTCGATAATGCGATGAAATATACTAATGATGGTGGAGTAATTAGTATCTCACTTAAACAAGAAGGTAAACATAAGAAGATCATGCTAAGCAACACAACCAATGGAATTGAAAAAGGTAACCTTGATAAATTATTTGACCGCTTTTATCGTCCCGATTCTTCCCGTACAAGAGAAACGGGTGGGCATGGAATTGGACTGGCGGTTGTTAAGTCAATTGTTGATATCCATAAAGGT
Source organism: Bacilli bacterium (assembly GCA_012516175.1). Taxonomy (GTDB): domain Bacteria; phylum Bacillota_I; class Bacilli_A; order Haloplasmatales; family Haloplasmataceae; genus JAAZCR01. The sequence goes on along the minus strand of JAAYWZ010000028.1, from coordinate 7,451 downwards.
AAAGTTACAGCTTATTCTCTCGATGGAGTTACTATTAATTTCGTCATTAGTTTACCTTAGATAAGTAATGACTGAAATAAGATAATAAATAAGAGTCAATAATCACCTATATCTGATTATTGACTCTTATTTTTACTTTACATTAAATAATTCTATTGTATCTTCTAATTTGAGATGGAGTAATAGTTGATTTTTCACGATGTTTCTTAATGTTTTATTAATGTGATTGTTTAAAGTATATAAATCATTTAAACACTTTGCCATTTTTAAACCTAATTGCAGTTTATCTCCTTCAGCATTAAGGATATGACTTAAACTAAGCTCTTCTAGCGCAATAGAAGTAAGGAGCAGTTTAATAGTATCATAATATGAGAGATTAATACATGGATCAATATCTGGAATATTGGGCATTCCCATAGAGTTCACCTTTCTACCTAATTATTTATTGTTAGTGAGAGATATAAATAGTAAACCAAATAATAATAGAGGGAGGTACTCTGGTTGGTACTTTTTGATATTTAATAATTCATAAAGTAAGCGTAAGTTTTCGCGTTTAATCATGATAATTTTATTTAAAGTATCCATAAAATCGTAGGTACTACGCATTAAACATAAATACTCTGTTTTTGTTAGGTGACGTTTATGATGATTAATAAACTTCATCAAATTAAAACGATAAGAAAAAAAAGCTTCAATTGTTCTTCGCATTATAAATTCAATTTCTTTTAACTCAATTATTTGCTTATTGACCTCAGTCACAACCCTCCCTCCTAAGGGTTAAACTAACTTAAGTTTTCTTTTTAGAACGCATTGATAAGTTAACTTTATGATCTTCATGTATTCTCATGAGTTTTATCAGTTTTTCATTCATCAACTTTTCTTTTTCTAAAATTGTTCGTAAGGAATCAGTTATACTCCGGTTAACATTCAGTATATCTTGCGTTGCCACATTATTTTTATTATTTAGTTCTTTGACAAAGAGATTAATGAGTTTTCCCTCACCTTCTAAAATCTTCGCAATACTTTTTTCTTCGATTATCAATGAGTTTATCAAGAGATTTACAAAGTCTTCATCATGATTCTTTATGAAATCAGTTAGTTGGTCCATTTGTACCATGATAAAGAGCCCCCTTCTATATTAGTTTATAGGCAAATCTATGTATGGTTAGTATGTTCACCCAGTTTTATTAAAATTCTAACATTTTATTTAAGAACAGACGCATATTTTTACTATACCTAAATATCTTTAGGCAAAGTGATTTTATTCAATTTCAAATAAACGATATATTAATGGTAGTAAAATCAAATGAAGGGAGGAAATTATGTCTCAACCAACAATTCAGGACATTAACCCGCAAGTCACATTAACCAGAAGTGAAGCGATAACGTTGTTACTCGCTTCCATCGCGATGGAAGAGTTAGGACTCGCCCATATTTTAAATACTGAAGGTGAAAAGGTCCAATACGCTTTGGGTACTTTACCGGGTTTGCCAGAACCAGCAACGCTCGAAGACGTACTTGCCATCAACGAAAGTCTCCAAAACACCCTATCATTAGCCCTAAAAAAAGAACTAATCCTCGATAGTAAACTTGATAGAGTCATTCAATTATCAAGAGAAAATGAACCCAATGGTCCCGCAATCGGTGAAGAAGGCTTCTCTGCTAGTGCAAATGCAGTAGTGTTATCGTCAAGTGGACAACTAACCAGTTGGACAGTCACCCCTCCATATTATGGTAATGCGAACTTTGACCCTGCGACAGGGACCTTTACGGTACCTCATACAGGACGTTACCACATCTCTGCCACTGTCAATTATCAAACCACTGCAGCTGTCTCGCTCAACTTAGATCCGAACATCAGCCCAGCTTTTACAGTAAGGAATATTAGTACTGCACAAGATTTAGTAAAAGGGTTATTCCCAGTCCTTAACACTTCCTTACTCCTCTTAGGCTTAAGAATTATCCTTGGTAGTGGTACAGTAACTCTCTCTGGTGATGTAGAACTTACGGCAGGAGACCAAATCGGCTTATTTTATGTTGATAGCGGCTTAACTATTAACTTGAATCTTGGTGGTACAACATCACCTGTTGTCTGGAGCGTCCATCGCATTGCCTAAACGGAAAGTGTAGATTAACTACACTTTCTTTTTTATCTATCTTGTATTTTAAATATTTAGTAATAAAATAAATAGTAATCATTTGAATTTTGAAAGGAGTATTAATGATTATCGTGGCCATTGGAGGTGGCGAGATCGCTAAAGGTGAAACTATCAAAATTGACCAGTATATTGTCTCTTGTGCCAAGAAAGATAATCCGCAGTTGTTGTTTATTCCTACCGCTAGCATGGATGCACCAGGATATATTGAAACAGTTAAATCAGTTTATGGTAATCTAGGTTGTTCAGTTACTGCCCTTTGTTTACATACTAAAACTTATACTGATGCTGAAATTAAGAGTTTAATACTAGATGCTGATATTATCTATGTTGGTGGAGGTAATACTCTAAAGATGATGCAAACCTGGAAATATTATCAGGTGGATAAGTATTTAGTAGAGACCTATAAAGCAGGAAAAGTGTTAGCCGGATTATCGGCAGGAGCGATATGTTGGTTTAAGAAGGGTCATAGTGATAGTTTATTCTTTGATAATGTCAATCAAGCGGAATTTATCTTTGTAGAAGGTTTAAATTTAATACCCTATGTTGTTTGTCCCCATTATGATGAAGAGGAAAGAAAAAACTTTGACGAAATGATAAATGCCGAAGATTTAGATGGCTTTGCCTTAGAAGCTAGTACCGCCTTAGTGTATGAGAATAATGAATATAAAATAATTCGTGGTAATAAAATGACTAATGCTTATTTATTTAAAGATGGGAAAAAGTTATTATTAGAATGTATTGATCTATAAAGAAATGGAGTAAAGAAATGCGAAAACTAACCGTCATTCGGAAAAAAAGTATTATTTCAGCGATATTAAAAGCTTACCTCTATATAGAAAGTCGTGACCGTAATGATTTAGTCTTAAATGGAATTAAATGTAAAGAGGTAGGAGTATTAAAAAATGGTGATAGTATCACCATTGAAATTCCAGAACAGGAAATAACTATCTTTATTGTTCATGATAAGTTAGCACCAAAAATCTCTAATACTAGCTATACCATACCTAATGGGACAAATGATATAACTCTCTATGCTAAGCCTAAGTTTAATCCTTTTAAAGGTAATCCTTATACGATTACAGAATCATAATTCTAATTGTGGTTATTACTTAGTAATATCAAATAATAACCTTATTTAATTTCCGTTTATTTATTGAACAATTAGCTATTACCTTGTACAATTAGGACAAGTAGACTCTTTTTCAGGGGGGATAGTTGTGAAAGATTTTCAAAATATTCAGTTCCATGGTGTATTTCGTGATTACCAACAAGCGATATTAAATAATATCACGAATCATACTAAAGACAATAAGATTCATATTGTGGCTCCTCCTGGAAGTGGCAAAACTATTCTTGGTTTAGAGTTAATTAGAAGACTAAATCAACCTTGTATCATCTTCTCACCAACAATCACCATCCGCCAACAATGGTTAGAAAGATTTCAAGAGAAGTTTCTGAATTCTGATGAAGATGTGCTAGATTATCTTTCTACTAATTTAATGGATCTTAAACTTATCACTTCAGTTACTTATCAGAGCTTACACGCTGCCATTAATAAGCAAAAAGAGGTAATTGAGGATGAGTTAGATGGTACTACTGAAGAAGTTGATTATAGTAAATTTGATTTAATAACAGCAATCAGAAATCATAATGTTAAAACTATCTGCCTTGATGAAGCTCACCATTTACATAATGAGTGGCAAGCATCCCTCGAAAAGTTTATCCATGCTCTAGCAAAAGATGTGACGATTATCGCTTTAACGGCCACACCCCCTTATGATAGTAATCCCTCAGAGTGGAATAAATATATCGCCCTTTGTGGCGAAATTGATGAGGAAATTCCGGTAACAGAATTAGTTAACAAGGAAACCTTATGTCCACATCAAGATTATGTTTATTTTAATTATCCTACTGAATCGGAAATTGAAGAATTAAAAAAATATAAGCAAACGGTCAATAATACTGTTGAAGAAGTTTTAAATAGTGCGGAGTTTCAAAAGTTAATTAGAAATATAAACAGTAATAATGAAGAATATCTAATTGAACATGCGAAAGAATATATCGCTTTATTCACTTTAGCGAAATCAAATAATATCCATGTACCACAAAGACTCATTAAACTAGTCTCTCCTAGTGGAAAATTACCTCATTTCAAATTGACATATGCGGAAGTAGCATTACAGTTTATCATCGATAATTCACAAGTCTTTTCTAAGGAACTCAGTGAAAAAATAAAAGATAAGCTTAAAACTCAAGGATTAATTGAACGGGGTAAGGTTAAATTAGTCACAAATGAAAAATTAACCAGGTTATTAATATCATCTATTGGTAAGTTAAATAGTATTGTAGATATTGCCCATAGTGAATATACCTCTTTAGGTAAAGATTTAAGAATGGTTATCCTAACTGATTATATTAGGAAGAATATGGTTAAATTCATTGGTACTGAAGATATGCCTAAGGTGATGGGGATAGTAAGTATCTTTGATCGCTTACTTCATAATCTACCCGATGTTCCGATTGGAGTAGTATCAGGAGCTTTAGTAATCTTACCTAATAACCTAATCGAACAAGTTAGCCAACTTAGTATAAGTGAGGGTATTGAATTAAATGTAAAAAATATACCTAATACCAATTATAGTGAAGTTGACTTTAAGGGTAAGAATAAAAATAAAGTTATGATCATTACTAAGTTATTTGAAGCGGGCCACCTCAATATCTTAATTGGGACCAAATCTCTCTTAGTGGAGGGATGGGACTCTCCTTGTATTAATAGTTTAATCCTTGCAAGTTTCATCGGTAGTTTCGTCCAATCAAACCAAATGCGGGGGAGGGCTATTCGGGTTGATAAAAATAATCCTAATAAGACAGCTAATATCTGGCATTTGGTAACGATCGAGCCAACAGATGTAATATATCCTACAATTAAAGGTAAACTTCTTGCCTATATCTTTGATAATAAGAACCAAATCGTATCTACTGATTATGAGATTCTCCAAAGACGTTTTGCATCCTTTATTGGTCCTAGCTATTCGAAAAATGTGATTGAAAGTGGTATTGATAGGCTTGATGTGATTAAACCACCATTTAATGAAGCAGGAATAAAAAAGATTAATGCGGAAATGTTGGAGTTAAGTAGGAAGCGGGATGAGATGCGTAAGTCCTGGTTTAATGTGTTACAGGAAACATCAAACCAAAATCTAGTCGAAATGGATGAAATTTCGGAAGAAATCCAACCTAAGCGGTTTGTATTGATTAATGGTTTAAATGCCTTCATCTTATCAAATATCCTGATATCTTTAATCTGGGGATTTATTAATGTTCCGCTTCTTAACGTATCTTTCCTGAATGGTGCCTTATACCTTATCACGATTAGCGTAGTGATATATTATTGTGTATTCGCGTACTATAAGTTATTAAATTTTATCTCGCCTATAAACACCATTAAGACTCTAGGTAGATGTATCTTACTAACCCTTCAAGATATTGGCGAGATTAAGTCACCCCATGCTTTGGTAAGGGTGAAAGCTATTAAAGATAATACTTGTGTGGAAGTGTATCTTGAAAATGCGACAACAAGAGAAGAAGGGATCTTCGTTCTGGCGATGAGGGAATTGTTAAGTGCCATCGATAATCCGCGTTATTTAATTATCAAGAAGTATCCTTGGGGCTTAAGTTATTATCTAAGTTATGCTTGTCCAAGTATCATCGGTACTAATAAAAATACTGTTCGTATCTTTCAAGACCATTTAGAAAAACGAGCAGGTAAATTTATTTTAGTATATACAAGAAGTGCTGAAGGAAGAAAATTAATCTTAAAATGTCGTAGATGGTCGTATATAAGTCAGAATGAGCGCTTTATTAAACAGAAAAAGAAATTAAGTAAATGGGAATAAACTGATTTAGGAGTTGATTTTATTGGTAAATTTAAAATTATTACAAGCAGATGTCGCGTCCTTCTTTGATGCTGCTGGACTCTTATACAAATATAGTACTGATGCGATTAAGACAGAAAACTATACCGATGGCGCAAAGTACTTCATTACCTCAATGATTAACTTCTCCTTAGCTTCGGAGTTAGCTTTGAAGTATATTCTTTTAAAGCGGGAAGTATCATTTAGTGCTACTAGTAATATCGCGGATTTATATAATTTATTACCTAATGATGATAAGCAGTTTATTAAAAATGTCCTAAAACCATTTATAGGTAATCAAGAAGATGATTATGTGGATAAAAGTATTAGGAACTTAAAAGATACTTTTTTAAATTGGTCTAATTTCAGTGAATATTCAAGGGAAATTGATGTTAACTTTTTCTTAATTTTTACTACCGTTATTTGTCAAATTGTCATTAATGATCAAATGTAGAAAATAAATATAATCTAGTATTATTATCGCTAATACAATATAATTTGAATTAGATAAGTATATTAAATATTTAGGAGGATATGATGAGAAAATCACAATTTACTGGTAGTGCATGGGGTTTATTTGGTTGGCAAGTATTACTGACTATAAGCGTACTTTTATTTGTCATTCCAATTGTCTTTGTTTTTCCTTTATATGTCAAATGGCTCTATGAACATCTTGAAATTGATGGTAAGCAACTTGAGTTTGATTATGATGGTCCTTGGTGGGGACTACTTGGCTGGAGTTTGTTTGCCTTTATCACATTTGGTATAGGTTCTTTCTATGCCACCAAACGCATTATTCAGTTTATGATTAAACATGCGAAGATTAAAGGGGAAAGCACGGATGGCTCAGAATTTGCGGGTAGTGCTTGGTATATCTTCTTATTCTGGATTTTATGGGGTTTATGTGGTTATGCATTCTTTATACCTCTTGCCTTCCTCTTTCCATATATGAGTAAATATATGGTGACTAATACAAAATATAGTGGCAGAGTATTAAAATTCACTAGTGAAGATATTTGGTGGGGGGCTTATGGGTGGTTCATGTTAGCTGTCTTAACCTTTGGATTTGGCGCCTTTTACGCGCAAAAGCGGATGATTCAATGGATTGTTAATCATACCAATTTTGAAAAAGTAAATGAAAGGATTTATGAATTATAAACTGAGTAAATAGATATATAAAATAAATGATTACTTTTCTCTTTACAGAAGAGTAATTACTTATTATTAAAGATTAATTTTCGTTTAAAAAATATCTAACTAATAACGATTATTAGATATTTATTTTATAATCGTTTGGCTTTTAGTTATTAAATTTGATTTAATCTTCTTTATAGTTTTTATGAATATCAAGTAACATCATTAATAATAGTTAATTAAG
>JAAYWZ010000027.1 GCA_012516175.1 Bacilli bacterium | reverse complement strand
ATTATAACTACTCTCTTAATTTACTCTCTTATAACAAAGATATATCCAACTACAATTGAATTATCTTTACGTAATAAATAACTAAAGATGATTTGTTTTCTTTGGCTATCTTTCGCGAAGACACTTTCGATAAACTCTCGATAAATAATTAGATTATTACCTTCAATCTTATAATCATCATTTGTAAAATTGGCATCAACTGAAACAGTCAATTGTTCAATAACTCCACCATATAATTCAAATTCAAACACCAAATCTTCGTTACTAAACACTACTCTTTCATCTGATTTTAGATAAGGATTACGATTATCAGTTATCTTAATCTCAAGCATTATAATACCTTTATCAGAGTCGAGGATGTATTTATATATACCATAGTCTAAATCCACTAAATATGAGTTTAAAAATGTAAGCGTAGAATCACTGACAGAATAATTTGATTCATTTACTACTTCTTCATTCTTGTTTTTAATAATACTTACAGTAATTGTATCTTCAAATTCAATAAATAAATCATCAGTACTATTACGATTGAAATCCTTCTTGATGTTTTTATAGGTGTTAAAGAAAGTATGATACTCGATTACTTCTGAATAATCAGATGACTTATTCTGATAATTGGCTCTTACACTAATAGCATAAAACTTGTTTTCTTCAAGGAATGATAAATCAAATAGATTTTGTTCGGTATCATAGGTTCTATCAGCAATTTTTACCGTGTAACTTGTCGCATATTGGATGTAATCCCAAACTAGTTTATTATCTTGAATCTTAAGGTTACTAGGTATTGTTAAGATTACTGTATTCTTGTAGTAAAAAACTGATGAAAAATAGGAAGATAGATACCCTGATGCTGTGGCTTTTACGCGAATCTCATAATCTCCTTCATCAAGAAAACTGATATCGAAATAATTTGTTTCGACTGTATACATATCAGAGTTAATATGGATTTCATAGCTAGTAGCCTTAGGTACAACATCCCAATACAAAATCTTATTCTCTAACCGTAAATTTACTGGTGGCTCAAGTCTTACCTTTTTCTTTGTACAATTAACTAGTAATAAGGCAATAATTAGCACACCTAATACAGTTATTACTCTTTTCATTAATATATCACCGCCAATTTTTCTAACCCATTAATTAGGCTTTTTGATAAAGATAAAACCGATTACGATTTTATCATCTTTCCTTAAGGTATAACTCACAATTAATCTCTTGCGATCGCTATTTTCAGTAAATAAATTATCAACAAAACTACTTTTGATGATTAATTTACTCCCTTCAATCCTATAATCAGCTTCGGTAATTTCTAATCCTTTTGTGATTGTAATACTATCAATTATTCCCCCAAATAATTCAAATTCAAACTCAAGATCTTCATTATTAAAAGTCACATTATTATCGGAAATGATATAGGGCTCAAGGCTATTAGTTATTTTAATTTCGAGGTTAACTTTACCTAGGCTAGTAAATAAAACATATTTATATAAGCCATAATCTAAGCTAACTAAATAGGTGTTATAGATGGTTAAAGTATTCGGACTTAACTCATAATATGCTGCATCAATTACTTCTTCATTATCATTAGTTATAATATAGACATTTAACTTTTCACTGAAATCAACAATTAAGTCTTCCTCACGGTCCCGGTAAAACAAGACGAGGAGGTTTTTATATGTCGTAAAAAAGGTATGATATACGATAACTTGTGAATATTCTGATTCTTTATTACCGTAAAGTGCCTTAACACTAATATTATAAAAGTGGTTTTCCGCAAGGAACGATAAATCAAAGTGATTATCGTTAACTTCATAGGTTCTATCATTGATTAAAACGATATATCCAGTCGTATTATCTATTATATCCCAAGTTAACACACTTTCACTTATCTTTAGATTCTTAGGTACTAATATATTAGGTTCTACTGTATGATTAAGTGGAGATGATAGGTAGGATGGTTGGTGTATCGTAGAAATTGCTTTTACGCGAATTTCATAAGTACCAGGAGTTAGAAAATCTAAATTAAATTGGTTAATCTCAATATCATATTTAACTAAGTTAATATATACTTCATAACCTGTCGCATTAGGTACACTATCCCAATATAGAACATTATCTTGTATTCTCAAGTTTACTGGTGGATTAAGCCTAGTATTGGTATGCTTACATCCAAGTAACAATAGTGCTACTATAGAGATAATTAGTAGACTTAATGCTCGTTTCATCTAATTAGTTCTCCAATCCAAAAATCTTAATCGCATATTCAGGATAATCGATGAAAGGATTACGATTACCTTGGATATCATAAACTTTATCATTACGACTTCTTTCAAAATCATCAACTGGATCTAAGAGGTGCCATTCAATAAGGACTGCGAGATTACCTAGATAATTAGTTCCATTGAAGGTTGTCCCATTTACTAATTCTAAATCCGGCTCGCCCTCATCCCCTTCATAACGGACAGCCATATAGAACAACATCCGGGCAACATCTCCTTTAATTTCATCTCTCACTTCAAAATATACCCCATCTATGTAACAATAACTAAGCACATCACCATACTCACTAATACTACCAGCTATATTACTCGGAATATTAGCGACATAACCAAAATCTAGATTTCCTCTTAGATTATTGACGGAAACATCAGTGGCACGTAAATGATGTAAATCGGTATACATCGGTCTTTTTTCATATATGCCGTGGGAATTTGGCCAAATATGTTCCCGATTATAATCATTAGCACCAGTACCAAAAGTATCTTTACCTTGGCTACGTCCAGTATAGAATAATAAGACATTATTAGGATTATTGGGGTCTTCTTCAGTAATTAGAAATGCATCTTTAACCTTATCATAACTTATGGAGGTATGATTGTCAATCAAGTTATGTAAAGCCTGTTTTAATGCTTCTCCTACTAAATCATGAGTTATACCATTATAATACTCTAAGTCAAATAAACTACGATAATAGTGGGTATACCTCATTTCAATCGGGTTATCGTCATAATACTTAGACGTAATATAATACCCATTAGTCGTAATAGTAATTGTGATATCACCATTACGGTCTAACATATAATCACTATCACTACCGTTACCACCAGTAACTGCATATACTTGGATATTATAGTTATAATCATAGAGTCTTGCGAGCGTTTCATAAGTAGGATGATGATATTTATTACCTAAGTAATCGCCATTATTAATAATCGCAATTTCTGGTTTAACATATTCTAATAAGGTTGTTGATGTCCCATTTTTTGAACCATGATGCCCAACTTTCAAGATATCAACATCGCCAACAAGACTTGCATAATTCGCTTCTTGTTCTTGTTCACTATCACCAGTAAATAGTATCCTTGTGTCAAATGCGTTTAGAACAAACACAATACTTGAATCATTTGTATTATTACTGGTTAAGTAGCCTGTATCATAAAATGTTAGGTTAACTCCTTCAATTATTTCAAGGACTGGATCATTAATGATTAGGTCATAAACATAATAGATATTTGACCCTTCCAAATAAACGATACTTTCAAAACTTTGTCTTAAAGCTGAACCATCTCCTGTCGTGGAATAGAGGATGGTATTTTCAATGAAATACGCATCATATACGGCCAACATTCCACCGATGTGATCGCTATCAGGGTGAGTCGCTATGACATACTCAATTGTATTGTCATATATATAATCATTTAAAAAGTCTAGTAATTCATAAACGCTTTTATTACCATTATCACCTGCATCAATTAATATCTCAATATTGCCAATCTTAATTAATGCTGCTTCGCCAGGTTGTCCTCCAGATTCACCGATATCAATGAAGAATACATAGACTTCATTACTAATACTATCATCATAAACTGTATACTTAACATTTAACTTAAACTGTTCGTAAGTAATGGTCATGATATAATCACCAGTTTTAGTTGTACTAAAACCACTAATCATATCATTAATTATATAAACAAGTTCTTTTGTACCATTACTATAATGAACATATATTGAGGCATTATCTAAATATAACTCATCATAAACATTATAATAAGTATTAATATTGTTTAAGGATATTCCACGGATCGACTTGTCTAGTAAATAACTTAAATCAGGTTTACCAACACTAAAATCATTTTTATTATGATTATTATCAATAAAACTAGTTCTTTTTGCGGACAAGGTACTCGATAAATTACTTGTAGGTTGTTTTTCAAAATCAGTAGTAGCACGACCATAGCCGATAAAATCAACTACATTAGGATCATTAATAGAGGAGATAGCTGATAATGATTTTACTAAGGCAATCTTACCATGATCTTGAGCTAAATTGGTATTTCCTACAAAACTAGGTTCAATCGGTAAGTTATTACCTACTGGATTATTAGTTGATGCTAGTTTAATTAAATAGTAGCTATTATTATAGATAATACCTGACAACTTTAGTACTGAATAGTTATTGTTATTATAGGAGGAATATTGTAGGGAATATTCACTTAGATCAATATCTTGATTTGTAGTATTATATAAGACTACATAATCACTGTTATATATCGCATTAGCATTTCCGCCACCACCATAGACCTCATAGATAATAATTGGAGTATTTATAACATGATATTTCAATTCACATGTATGTCCTAAATAAGTGACAGTAGCGGTATTATTCTCATAACTACTTGTATCAAAGCCACTTACCATGTCTTCTGTTAAGTTAGTCCGAGAATAAGTACCATCTGTATAATAGATTACTAATGATGAATTTGATAAATCAATCGGTTGATCTAATAAATATTCTGACTTACCAAGGGTTGCAGAAATGCGTTCAATTGTTTTAACTGATCCTTCTTGGGTGATAATTATATTTTTAATCCGTAGATTAGTACCATCATTTTCTTTATTATAAGTGAGCCGCAAATACTTAATATTCTGATTGATATTATCTAATGTAAAACTTACTTCTTTATACTGATTTAAGATATTTGCTCCATCAATACCCACTTTGATGGGACCAGTTGTATCAACCACCTGATGATTTTCATCAAGACCTTCAATCACAAAAGTATTAGTAGCTACATTACCAGTAGCCCAAGCTGTCATGGTAATGGTTATTTTACCAGAAGTAGTATCTAATAATGGTGTCTTCATCCATGTATTTTTACTTTCTAATACCCATGCCTTGTCATTACTATTTGTAGTAACATCGTTAATAGCCCACCCTTTACTGCTTAATGAATTAGCAGGTGTATTTTCTGCATTTTCAGTAAGAATGGTTCTTGTTTCTCCTGGAGTATCCATAACCTTTTCATTATAGATGGTATAAATATGGCCATTATGGTCTTTGTATATTAAGTATCCTCTAACACTTTTGATACTAGAATCAGAAAAGCTAAATAAGAACTCATTTGTATATGGTAAATAGGATAATCCTTTATTTTTCTTTACATTAGGAGTATCTAGGTTAATAACTCCAGTATTACTAGAAGTAAGAATCCCAAATTCAATTAACTCATATCCTTCAGGTAAATAGAATTGCCCAGCATATGTTTTCTTAGCTGACACTAATCCTAGTTCTTTACTAATAGTTATTAATGGCTTTTCTTCTACTGGAGTATCTCTATAAATAGCGACGATATTAACATCAGTTAATATCGTAAATGAATAAGTACTCTTATAACTTACGATATAATCATCTATCATCCAATAAGCAAATGTTTTACCATCTGGATGAGGATTACTCACAATAGTAACAATATCATTATATGGTATATAAGCACTTGATTTATTAGTATCTTTTATAACGCCATCATTTATAACTAATAAATACTCTTCTTTTGATTCTTTTTCGTATTGTAGGGTAATAACAGTATCTTTAACAATATTAGTAAGAGGTTTATCCCACTTATTACCCTTTAATACATAACCAGGAATTTGTGGTAATTTAGATATATCAGGTTCAACTGCATCACCACCAGGTAATACATATTGGACATCAATGAGTTTACCATTTGCAGCCATAAACACAACAGCATTCATACCAACAGGTTTAAATATGGCTGTAATGTCCATATTATCAGTTAAGATAAACTCATGATTCCATTTATAATCATATCTAACCATCCCATCAACAATCCAAAAAGCAAACTGATAATCTGGATTATCAGCTAATCTATCAGCAAGTGATATTTTACTTCCGTAATAGAACTCACCTTCAAGTTTATTTGTTATGATATTGTCTTCATCAAAATATGTGGTAATGGTAATTGTGATAGGTTTACGTGATTCACTGGCAGATACATTGTAAGCAAGAATAAAAAAGCTAATAATACAAATAATACATAGAAATACTTTCTTAAATTTAATCATATTACCCCTCTTGTATTTTTGATTGAATAGTTAATCGGTAGTAATAATTATATAATAAGTTAATGTTTATAACAAGATAAAAAGAAAAACGCCACGCAATGTGGCGT
>JAAYWZ010000026.1 GCA_012516175.1 Bacilli bacterium | reverse complement strand
TTTTATATTTAATTAATATACTTTGTGATAAATACTAGATAAAAAATGATATTAGTATCTTTAATTTTATCGGAGAGTTATGAACCAGGAAATTAAATATGCTTTTTTACAATCCATTTTTATGATTTGAAGTTTAAAAAAATTTACAATATTAGTGTGATAAATATTTCTATTCAATTAGCTACCCTGTTTCTTTCTAGTTTTCCAGATTTTGTCATGAAATGGTATTATTTGGGAAAACTAAAGAGAGGTGAGTACTATGGAAGATAAGAAGATGTTGAAACAAGCCTTTACAATCACATTTGGCAATATTTTCTCGCGGATTTTAGGTTTAATATATGTGTTTCCTTTTGCGGCTCTAGTTGGACAACAAGGCCAAGCATTATATTCATATGCATATATACCATATGTAATTTTTATCGACTTAGCAACCTTAGGAATTCCCATTGGGGTTGCCAAGTTCATTTCTATCTATAATGCCCAAGGAGATCATTTAACTAGTTATAAAACCTTTAAGAAAACCCTTCTTTTAATGTTGGGTATAGGAATAACAATGTGCCTTATACTTTTGGTTTTAGCTAAACCAATCGCTTATCAAATTCTGGGAGGAAAAGAAGAAATTCATAATAATATTTCCCAAGTAATAGCGGTGATTAGAATTATCGCTTTAGCCCTTATCGTTGTACCGGTAATTGCGGTCATGCGAGGGTTTTTTCAAGGTTTTAAACAACCACAGATTTCCGTGCTAAGTCAAATCCTCGAGCAGCTAACACGTGTGATTTTGATTATCGTTAGTTCCTTTTTATTAATTAAAGTATTCCATAAACCTTATTATTTTGCGGTCTATTTTGCGGTAGGGAGTGCGGTTATCGCTGCCATAGTAGCATATTTCGTGCTAAGGATTAACTTAAATAAGTATCGACTGAAAATAGGTGAGCTAATAAGAAAAGATAACATAGATAATCAAACGAATAAAGATAAATCAACTATTGTTATCTTTAAGCAACTATTTAAATATGCACTTCCCATATCTATTTTTGGGTTGATTTCAAGTCTATATTTATTTATTGATACTCTAACCTTCAATAAAGCCTATTTATTAAGGGGTGATGGTAATTCCGAGATTATTTATGGTACCTATGCATTTGAAATTAATAAATTAGTGATGATACCAGTTACTGTAGGTATTGGGCTAGGAGTTTCTCTCATTGTCTATATTTCCGAAGCTTATACCTTGAGGTATTATAAAATTATCAATCGTCAAATCAATAAAGCTCTCCAAACCTGTTTCTTCATCATCATGCCTTTCATCATGTTAATGATAATCCTTAACCAGGCAGTTTATAGTTTCTTTTACGATTATCAAAATACCTATGGTAGTAAAATATTATTATCATATGCTCCCGTGGCCATCCTTTTATGTTTTAATCATATAACATGTAGTGTTTTACAAGGTATTAATAAAGAACGTTACTTAATCATCTCCATGCTTGTAGGGATTTGTTTCAAGTATTTATATAATGAACCTTTAATCATTAAGTTAGGTTATAATGGGGCCATTCTATCTACAGTAATAGGTTTACTTTGCACGATTTTAGGTAATTTTCTTATCATGGCTTATACAATTAAACATTATCATATTTATCTTGTGCGTCGTTTACTAGTCATAGTAATTATCAATATTATCTTAGGTGGTTGTTTCTATTTATTTAACTATATCATCTTACCAGTAAATCTGGATTTATCAAGTAGGCTAAATTGCTTTGTTTATTTAAGTATTAATACATTGATTTATATAGTAATTTATTTGATTATTTGTTACTGGTTGGGGATTTTAGATGTTATACTAGAGAAAAAATGCGATATTAGAAAACTAGGGAAACTATTGAAACGTAAAATTATCCCAAATTAGTTTTAACATGATATAATGGTGATAGATGAATGGAGGATTATTATGGAAGAATTCGTACACCAAAGTGTGCTATTAAAGGAATCCATCGAAGGTTTAAATATTAAAGCAGACGGTATCTATGTCGATTGTACCTTAGGTGGTGCCGGTCATAGTCGTGAAATCCTAAAAAGATTACATACAGGTTTTTTATATGGGTTTGATCAAGATAAAATAGCTATTACGACTAGTTATAACCGCTTAAAGGAAATAAGCAGTAACTTTGAGTTAATTAATCGGAATTTTGTGTACGTGAAAGAAGAATTAAATAGGCGTAATATTACTAGTGTTGATGGTATTCTCTTTGATTTAGGTGTTTCTAGTCCCCAATTTGATCAAGCTGAGCGTGGGTTTAGTTATAAATATGATGCGAGACTTGACATGCGCATGAATCAAGATCAAACCTTAACTGCTTATGATATCGTGAACACCTATAGTTTTGAAGATCTTGCTTATATCATAAGTACTTATGGTGAAGAGCGGTTTGCGAAACAAATCGCCCGGGCGATTGAAAAAGCACGGATGCGAAAACCAATTGAAACGACTTTTGAATTAGTAGAAATTATTAAGGGGGCTGTCCCGATGAAGAGCCAACGGGAAAAACATCCCGCTAAACGTACATTCCAAGCTTTAAGGATTGAAACTAATAAAGAACTAGAAGTACTACCTAATGCCCTTGAACAAGCCATTGAATTACTAAAGCCAGGTGGAAGGTTATGCGTTATCACCTTTCATTCTTTAGAAGATAAGATTACCAAGGATATCTTTAAAAAATATACGGAACTTCCTCAAGTTCCTAGGGGTTTACCAATCTTACCAGAAGCATTAGGTAACCCTACTCTTAAGGTAGTTAATAAGAAAGTCATCACCCCTAGTAGTGAAGAATTAGAAAATAATAATAGAGCTCATTCCGCCAAACTAAGAATTGTTGAAAAGCTATGAGAAAGAAATATCTCCCCTTTCCTAAGCATAAGACTTATCGACGGGGTGATGTTTTGATATCTTTACTAAAACTATGGATTACTTTATTCGTTATTAGTGTAATAATAATATTTTATTTAGAACTGAAAATTAAATATATGAAGTAATAAAGGAGAACCATTAAACTGGTTCTCCTTTCATATTTTACTTCTTTTTATTATTTTTAGTATTAGGGTCAGTTGTTAATAACTCGAAATGGTGTTTAAGACAAGTGAATTCAAATGGTGTATCTCCACCATATTCACCATCTAAGTTGATAGGCATTTGTTTATGTTCAAATGAGATTTTCACATTCTTAACTTGATGATATTTTATTTTCGCATCTTTTAGGTGTTTACCACTCAATGTTTTAATACCAGCTTGTACAAGTTTTGGGACCGTCATTTTTTCCACGACTAGTAAATCGAGAACACCATCATCGACATTGGAGAGGGCGGCTACTTTATCAAAACCACCCACGGATTTAGTGTTACAGATAAAGAAGAGAAAGATGTCTCCTTCATAAATGTTACCATCGTATTCAATTTTTACCTTATAAGGACGTAGGGTATGGAGTTTCTTAACACCAAAGATTAAATAAGCTAGATAACCCAAGAAAGTTTTTAACTTAGAAGGTACTTCATAAGTTAATTCGGTCATTGCCCCACCAGCAGCGACATTGATGAAATAACGGTCATTGGCTTTACCAATATCGATGGGTTGAGTATGACCTCCACAAAGAATATCGCAACAAGCTTTAATATTCTTTGGAATACCCATCGCTCGAGCAAAGTCATTGGTAGTACCACAAGGAATTATCCCTAATGTGGGACGAAATTCGCCACCTGCTAAACCATTAATGACCTCATTAACGGTACCATCACCACCAGCCGCAATGACGAGGTCAAACTTTCGCTCCGCCGCTTCTTTGGCAGCTTTAATCGCATCGCCACAGCCAGTAGTAGCATGGGTGCTTGTTTCATATCCAGCTTGTTCTAAGCGTTCAAGGATGTATGGTAGATATTTGCGAATTTTTTCTCGTCCGCTAGTTGGATTATAGATTAGTCGAGCTCGTTTCATAATTATCCCTACTTTGTCTCTATATTTTATTAAATCCAGGTAAAATTCACTTACATTAAACTTAAATATATTATAATCGATTCTTCCTTTTTTTTCTAGAAGTTTTTATAAATACTTTGCCAAGGTAATGTTAACTGAAAAAGTATACAAAACTTTTAGGGAAATGTACCTAGAAAGATATAATAACCGTAATTTTTGAATAATTATAGAAAAGAAATAGGAAAAGTGGTGATGGGATGGACGATTATTTAGTAATCATGGAGAAGCGTTTAAGGTTTTTGATGTTGATGTTTGTGGTATTAGTAATTGTGTTAGTGTTTCGCTTAGCTTTTGTCCAGTTTGTGAGTGGAGAAGAAATTACCGCAAAAGCTCTAGAACTTTGGAGTCGTAATATTCCTGTAGAAGGTCAGCGGGGTACGATTTATGATCGGAAAGGAAGACCGATAGTAAATAATAAACTCGCACCAAGTTTGGCAGTAATCCCAAGACAGATATCTAACAAAGAAGAAGTAGCTGAGTTTTTAAGTGATGTTTTAGATACAGAATATGAAGAAATTTTAAGACATTTAAACAAGAATGTCTCAGTAGAGTTAATCAAACCTGAGGGACGCAAACTTACCATTGAACAAGCAAAAAAAATTATCGATAGAAATTATAAAGGCGTTTACTTAGTAGGAGATACAAAGCGCAATTACTTATATGGTACTTATCTTGCCCATGTTCTAGGCTTTGTCGGTATTGATAATCAGGGTATTACTGGTATTGAGTATATTTACGATGATATCTTAATGGGGGAAGCAGGTAGAAGTAGTTTTTTTACTGATGCAAAAGGTTATGCTCTAGAACACTTGTATGGTACCTATAGTGCTCCTACTAAAGGTATGGATATCTATCTAACAATTGATATTGATTTACAAATTCTCCTTGAGAGGGTGTTAGAAAATACCCAAGCTAAATATTCACCTGATCAAATGTTGGGATTAATGATGAATCCCAAAACAGGTGAGATTTATGCGATGGCTAGTTACCCTTCTTATAATCCTGAAGAATACCAAAAATATGATCAAGAAATCTATAATCGTAATTTACCCATCTGGATGAGTTATGAACCAGGGTCTACTTTTAAAATTGTCACTTATGCAGCAGGTCTTGAAGAAGGTGTGTTTCGGATGGATGAACATTTCTATGACCCAGGATATGCAATTGTTGAGGGAGTTAGGATTAAAGACTGGAAAGCCGGTGGGCATGGCCATCAGACATTTTTAGAAGTAATTCAGAATTCCTGTAACCCAGGATTTATAGCGATTGGGCAACGTTTAGGAAAAGAACGATTATTTAAATATATTTATGATTTTGGTTTTGGTAAAAAGACAGGAATTGATTTATTAGGTGAAAGTAGTGGGATTGTCTTTAATCTAGATAATGTTGGTCCTGTTGAACTCGCAACAGCAAGTTTTGGGCAAGGAAATGCGGTTACTCCAATTCAGCTTGTAACAGCTACAAGTGCCGCAATTAATGGAGGTAAACTGTATAAACCTTATGTGTTAAAAGAAATACGCTTACCGATTACAAATGATATCGTTTATAAGCAACAGCCCCAATTTGTTAGACAAGTAATAAGTGAAGATACAAGTGCCAAAGTTAGATATGCGTTAGAACATGTGGTAGCGAAAGGAACAGGGCGAAATGCCTTTATCGAAGGTTACCGTGTCGGTGGGAAAACAGGTACTGCTCAAAAAGCTGTAGATGGCAAATACTTAGAAAACAATTATATTGTATCTTTCATTGGAGCTGCACCGATGAATGATCCTGAATTAGTTGTCTATGTTGCCATCGATAATCCTAAAAATGTAATTCAGTATGGTGGGGTAGTCGCTGCACCTGTTGTAAAAGAAATCTTAGAAGAAGCATTACCGATTTTAGGGGTCGAAAGACAATCTGAACAAATAGAAAAAGAATTACGTTGGGGTATGGATATTAGATATTATCTGGTACCAAATTTAATTGGTAAGAAAAAAAGTGAATTACCACCGCAAGTTTATTATCGCTATCAATATTTTGGCGAAGGTGATATCGTGAAATTTCAAAGTCCAGCACCTGGCGATAAGATTCCTGAAGGTAGTATCATCTATATCTACCTTGATAAGGAGTGATAAGGTGGATTTATTAACATTACTAAATAATTGTCACATATATTATGATAGTAAGAAAATCAAAAATTATGAAATATCTGGCATCAAGATTAATTCACATGAAGTTTGTCCCAATGATGTTTTTGTGGCTATTCGAGGTCAAACTAATGATGGTCACGATTATATTCGCGAATGTATCAATAAAGGTGTTAAAACCATCATCTATGAAGACCATTATTATGACTATTTACCAATTGATGATGTCAATATGATTCGTACTCATTGTACGAAAACAACCTTAGCGGTTTTAGCCAACTACTTCTATGGTCAACCATCAAAAAAAATAAATTTAATCGGTGTTACTGGTACAAATGGTAAGACATCCGTTACTAGTTTTATTTATCAGATTTATCGCTTGTTAAATCAAGGTTGTACCTTAATTGGGACCAATGGTATGAAAATTGGTGATAAGAGTCTTCCAACTGAAAACACTACTCCAAATGCTTTAGTCCTACAGCAAATCTTTGCGGAATCTCTAAAACAAGGTATCACCAATGCGGTGATGGAAGTATCTAGTCATGCGATAAAACAAAAACGGATAAGTCAATTAGATTTTAACACGGTGATTCTAACGAACTTTTCACAAGATCATTTAGATTACCATCGCACAATGCTCGATTATTTTTATACTAAAGGGATGCTTTTTGCGAGTTTGGGTAATTGTTTCGGGGAGAAAAAAGTATTACTTAATGGTGATGATAAGGCATATAAAAAGTTTCTCAGTCTTACCAATGTGCAATCATACACTTTTGGAATTACTGCTTTAAACGATATTCAAGCCAAAAACATTATCTGTAGTCTCGATAAAATTAGTTTTCACTTATATTGTTTCAAAGAGTTTTTTGGTGTAGTAGAGAGTAAGTTATTTGGATTCTTTAATATCTATAACCTGTTAGCCGCCCTAGGATATTTCTATTTACAAGGGTTTAATATGAAAGAGATTTTGCCCCTATTACCATGCGTAAAAGGCATCCCTGGTAGAATGGAACGGATTGAGAATAATATAGGACTTGATATTTTTATCGATTATGCCCATACACCAGAAAGTGTGTATCGTATCCTTTCCGAAGTAAGAATGTTTACGAACCGACGCATAATCTTAGTAATTGGTTGTGGCGGAAATCGCGACGAATTAAAAAGACCGCTGATTGGAAAAATCGCAACAGGTTTGGCTAATCATGTAATTCTAACAACTGATAATCCCCGCTTTGAAAATCCCCAAAACATCATCGATAATATTATTCAGGGTGTCATAAATGATAATTATGAAGTTGTGTTAGATCGAAGTGGTGCGATAAAGAAGGCTCTGGAAATGATGACTAAAGATGATATTCTCTTAATTTTAGGTAAAGGTCATGAAGATTATCAAATAATAAATAATGAGAAACTTTATTTTAGCGACAAGTTAGAAGTCTTGAAATATTTGGGAATCCATTCTTAAAGGAGACTTAGTATGGTAACAAAAATAATCTTTTTTGGGATGTTCATCGCGCTTGTACTTTCAAGCATTATCATTCCCATCATTATTCCCATCATGCATCGATTAAAGTATGGTCAGGCTATACGTGTGGAAGGACCACAGTCTCATTATGCAAAAGCAGGAACACCAACCATGGGTGGGATTGTCTTTAGTATTGTGACTTTTATCGTTGTATGCATCTTCTTTTTGATATTTAAAGAAACCCTCGTTGAATTTAATCTCAATAATTGGATTCTAATTTTTGTGCCTGTTTTTGGTTATGCCTTAATTGGTTTTATTGATGATTACTTAATCATTGTTAGAAAAACCAATAATGGTCTTTCCATTAAACAGAAACTAATCTTACAAATACTCATTGCGGGTATCTTCTTTTACATCTATTCTCGATTAGGTTATTCTACGCGGATTTATCTAACAGGAAATTTCAGTTTTGATCTTAAATGGTTTTATGGGATTCTTTGTTTCTTAATCCTTGTCGGTAGTACTAATGCCGTCAATTTTACCGATGGATTGGATGGATTAGCTGGAGGAGTTTGTAGCTTTGCGGTGGCAACGTTCACCTTTATTGCTTATCAGAATGAACAATATGATTTAGTGTTATTCGGTAGTGCTTTATTAGGTGTGCTATTAGGATTCTTGATTTATAATGTGCATCCTGCCAAAATCTTTATGGGTGATACGGGAAGTTTAACGCTAGGAGCTTGTCTCAGTATAATGGCAATACTCACAAAACGCGAATTATTTTTAATTCTTGTTGGTGGTGTTTTTGTCATCGAAGCGTTAAGCGTCATCTTACAAATCATCTATTTTAAAAGAACAAACGGCAAAAGGTTATTTAAAATGGCTCCTTTACATCATCATCTTGAATTATTAGGTTATCGAGAATCAACAATCGTATTAATGTTTTATTTAGCAGGACTATTCTTTAGTGCCATCAGTATCTTAATTGTGTTATTTGCCTAATCGTGGGAGGATATATGGAATATCGAAATAAACGATTTATGATTTTAGGGCTTAAAAAAACAGGTTTATCAACAATTAGATTTTTAAAAACTATAAATACATTAAAGATATACACCACCGACCAAAATCTTAAGATAGACTTATCTGATACGACATATATAGAATATGATGAAGCAATTAATTATTTAGATAAGATAGATTATTTAGTTAAAAGTCCAGGTATTCCCTATGATATACCAATATTAGAAAAAGCACATGTACTAAATATCCCGATTATAAACGATATTGAAATTGCTTATCATTATATAGAAAAAAACAAAAAGATTATTGGCATTACTGGTAGTAATGGTAAAACTACTACTACTACCATATTAGAAAGGTTGTTAAGAGAAGCTAATATTAAGGCGTTAAGTGTGGGAAATATTGGTAAACCTTTATTAGATGCCCTACAAGAAGACAATAATGAAGTAGATGTGTATGTTTTAGAATTATCAAGTTTTCAACTTTTAGATATTCATGAATTTAATGCTGATATCAATATCTTTTTAAATATTACTTCCGCTCATTTGGATTATCATCATACTTTTGATCATTATCTTAACGCAAAATTAAACCTCATTAAAAATCTTCATAGTGACAGTATCATTATCTATAACCTAGATGATGAAATATTAAATACATGTTTAAGTGATGTAAATGCTCACAAATACACTTTTTCGCTAATTAACCCTGAAGCTAATATTTACATCGATGATGACATGATTATCTATAATAAAGAGCAAATAATGAATGTTCATGATATTAAATTATTAGGAAAACATAACTTGTATAATATTATGCCTTGTATTATTGTGGGAAAGCTATTAAATGTTGATAATAAGGTAATTAGAAGTGCCATCACTAATTTCGTTGGGTTACCCCATCGCTTAGAACATGTTAAGACGATAAACAACATCAGTTTTTATAATGACTCCAAATCCACTAATGTCGCATCAACTTTATCTGCTCTAGCTTCTTTTAATCAAGCAGTAATCCTCTTACTAGGTGGATATGATCGGGGACAAGAGTTTGAAGAAATTATTAAGCATAAAAACACTAAACTAGTTATCGCGTTTGGTGCTACTAAAGACAGAATAAAAATGATAGCGGAAAAAGAAAACAAAATCTGTCTAGCCTGTGAAAGCATTGAAGAAACGGTAAAGGTGGCTTATAGATTGGCTAAATCTAATGATATCATCCTTTTTTCACCTGCGAGTGCAAGTTGGGATGAGTTCCCTGATTATGAGGTGAGAGGTGATTATTTTAAGAGAATCGTTAATAACTTACCAAATAATACCAACTTAGAAGACGCATATGAATGCAAAGGTGATAAATAATATTAATGGTAATTGAAGTAGCGGTTTTCAGTAAACACATGTAGCGTGCTCTAAGCAGTTGATGTCATAGAGATGTAGTTCGTTTACTGAAAATAGACGCGAAAAGATTACTAAGGACCTAAGTTCAGTTGAACTTAGGTCTTTTTAATCTTAAGGGAAAGCTATAGATAAATATTAATAATTAGTAGACGACCTCAATATATTTATATTGAGGTGACAACTGATGAAGCGCCAAACTACTTTAAGTTCTGTATTAATCATCACGACAATCCTGTTGACAGTTATTGGTATAGTGATGGTCTTTAGTGCTAGTTATATTTGGGCTAATTTTAAATACGATAATCCCTATCATTATTTTTTTAGGCAACTCATCTTTGGCAGTATTGGAATTATCGGGATGTTTGTGACTAGTAAATTCCCTTATCAGTTATATAAACAACATGCCACAAAAATTTTCTTCTTTGTCCTAGGATTATTAATTATCGTGCTAATACCAGGAATTGGGATTGTCAGGGGTGGAGCTCGGAGTTGGATTGGTATAGGGAGTTTTAGTATTCAACCGTCTGAATTCATGAAAATTGCCTGTATTATCTTACTAAGTAAGTATTTATCTGATAATTATGTTGATATGGAAAAACCTCTCTATATCTTATTACTATTAGGGGTAGTTATCGTTGTGTTTGGATTAATCATGTTACAACCTGATTTTGGGACAGGAATGATCATTGTAGCGACGACAGTCGTAATGTTGTTTGTTGCTGGAGTTAATCTTACTTATTTTATTTACTTACTTATCGCGGGTGGTGCGGGAATAACAGTCCTGATTATCTCAGCACCTTACCGCTTAAGAAGGATATTTGCCTATCTAGATCCATGGAGCGACCCATTAGGTGCTGGTTTTCAAATCATACAATCTTTATATGCGATTAGTCCAGGTGGCTTATTTGGTGTAGGATTAGGTAATAGTATTCAGAAACATTTTTATTTACCAGAACCGCAAACGGACTTTATCTTTGCGATTTTAGTGGAAGAATTAGGATTTATTGGTGGTGCCTTTGTATTGTTTTTATATACCATCTTCTTTCTTTCATCTTTAAAAATTAGTTTAAAGGCGAAAGATAATTTTGGCCGATTTCTTGCTCTTGGCATCACCATCAGCATCTTTTTACAATTCTTCATCAATATAGGTGTTGTTATTGGTTTATTACCAGTCACAGGTGTAACTCTACCTTTTTTAAGCTATGGTGGTAGTAGTCTCACTGTTACTTTAGTTGGTGTCGGTATTATTCTTAATATTAGTAAGCACCAAAAACCTTATTAAGATAAAGAAGGTGGCTTAAATGAAAATTATCTTTACTGGTGGCGGTACGGGTGGACATATCTATCCTGCACTTGCCTTGATTAAAACTATCAGAGAGAAACGACCTGACACTGATATTCTTTATATAGGGAAATTAGATTCACAAGAAGAAAAGCTTTGTGAAAGAGAAAACATCCCCTTTATAGGTATCAAGGTATTACCTTTATACAGGAAAAATCCTTTTAAAAATATCAAGACTATCATTAACTTTCTTAAATCATATCATGAATGTAAGAAGATTATTAAGAACTTCGATCCTGATTGGATTGTTGGAACTGGTGGTTATGTATCTTGTCCAGTCATTTATGCTGGCGCCAAGAAACATTATAAGACCATTATTCATGAGCAAAATTCTACACCAGGCGTAACTAATAAGTTTTTAGCGAAATATGCCAAGTATATAGCGATTAGTTTTCCCGAAAGTGCTAAGTGTTTTCCACAAAAAAAGGTAGTGTTAACAGGAAATCCCCGGGCACAAGTAGTATATGAGAAGAAAATAATTAAAAAGAGTGATTTAGGACTTACTGAAAACAAGAAGTTTATTCTCATCTTTATGGGCTCATTAGGTGCAAAATATGTAAATGAAGCAATAGTGAAACTCTTACCCCTACTAAACAAACGTAAAGAATGGGAAGTAGTATTTGTCACTGGTAAGGAACATTATGAAGATATCCAGCATAAGATAAGTAGCATGGTTCTAAATAATATTCAACTAAAGCCATACATTGACTATATGCCAGCATATTATCAACACGCAGATCTAGTCATATGTCGGGCTGGTGCCACTACATTAGCGGAAATAGCTGCTTTAGGATTAGCAGCGATACTTATACCTAGTCCCTATGTGACAAATAATCATCAAGAGAAAAATGCTTTAAGTCTTGTAAATAATAATGCGGCAATCATGATTAAAGAGAAAGACTTGAATGAAGATATATTGTATAAAAAAATATGTAGTTTATTAGATAATCCTTATGAGTTAAGAGTAATGCGAAATAATATGTTTAAGCAAGGTATAAGGGATAGTTGTGAACGGTTCTTAAAGATTCTTGATAGTTGATTAGGTGAGTTAGATGAAAATTGTTAGAGATTATCTTATATCACAACAATTTCATAAAGTTTATTATGACGAACCCTTATCTAAGCATACAACCTTTCGGGTTGGAGGAAAAGCAAAAATTCTTGTCATACCAGATGAAAAGCAAAAATTAATTGAGTTAATCTCTTTCCTTAAAGATGAAAAAATTCCTTTTCGCATTTTCGGTAATGGTTCAAATATTCTACCATCGGATAAGGATTATGATGGAGTAATAATAAAGCCCCAGTTAGCTTTAAATAACATGGAAGTTAATGGTGATACGGTAACAGTCGATGCAGGTTATTCATTAGTTAGACTAGCTTATGACATGATTAAATATGAACTAACGGGATTAGAGTTTTTAGGTGGAATTCCTGGTACCATTGGTGGAGCTTGTTTCATGAATGCAGGGGCATATAATCGAGAAATGAAGGACTGTTTGGTACAAGTGGAATATCTTGATAAGAATGGCAAGTTAGTTACAAGTGATGTGAATAATCTGCAATTCGCTTATCGTTCGAGCATTTTTCAGAAAGAACGTCCATTATTAATCCTTAAAGCCAGTTTGAAATTATCTAAAGGTGATGGTAAAGAGATTAAAGAATTATTAGAAAAGAGAAGGGCAAGAAGACTTCTTACCCAACCATTGGAATATCCTAGTGCTGGCAGTACGTTTAGGAATCCAGAAGGAACGCATGCTTACCTTTTAATCGATCAAGCGGGTTTAAGAGGTAAGAAAATAGGGGGTGCGATGATTAGCGAGAAACATTGTAACTTCATTATCAATGTTGGTGGCGCAACAAGTCGAGATATAAGAGATTTGATCGAATTGGTTATTGATGTGGTTTTTAAAGCAACTGGTGTTACTTTAATACCAGAAATTGAATTTTTCAATTGGTAAAAAGATTCTCATATGAAAATATGAGATTTTTTTTGCTTAGAGGGGAAAATATGTTATAATATTTATATATTATTTAACTAAATCTTTAACGCTTACTACTTTTTTTATATTTAAAAATAGTGTACAATATTTTTAAGTGCTAGATTTGAAAGATGGTGGGATAATGAACCGTAATATTTATGTTTCGGTTGAATTTGGCACGCATACTTTGAAACTGCTGGTATCTGAGTTTTTTGGGGAGAAACAAAACATTCTATTCCTTGACGAAGAAATGACGAAAGGAATCGAAGTTGGTCATATTATCGACAAAATGACAGTCCAAAACAGTTTAAAGAAACTTATTAGTCGAGCCGAAAAGTTTTTGAATGCTCGCATTAAAGCTGTCATTCTTATGTTGCCAAGTGTAAATCTTTGGACCAAAGAAGTTACTTATGATATTACGATCCCAGAAAACATGGTTAAAGGAAAGCATATTAAGAGTTTATTCAATAAAGTATATACTGAAGAAATGAAAGCTAATGAACGCGGTGGTGTGATTGCATCCGTTTATCCTAATAAGTTTACTTCAGTTAAGATGCGAAAAGTAATCGATAATCCTGTTGGTGAATTAACGCGAGAATTGTCAGTAAATATCGAAATCGTTTATGAAAATCAAGCCATGATTGTTGAGTACATTTCCGTCATCGAGCAATTAGGTATTGAGGTTATCGAAATCATGCCCAATGTCGTTGGCTATAAGAACTCTTTATTGATGAAAGATGAAATGAAGGATTATGCGTGTGTTGTTGATGTTGGTGCCAATACTACGACCATAACAATTTATAATAATCAGTTAATTGAACGCAGTGAAACATTTAAGATTGGTAGTAGCATCGTTACGCAAGCATTAATGGAAAATCTTGGCTTATCATATGAAGATAGTGAAGATTTTAAGATTACTCATGGAAATTGTGTAGCGAAAGAAGCTAGTGATGAAATCATATTCGAAAAGCATTTTCCAGATGGGACAATCTCTTATATTACCCATGAATATGTAACTCAAATAATTGAGGAGAAATATTTAGAAATCATAAGAGTAATTAAACGATATCTCTTAGAGTATGGTTTAAAAAATAGAATTACACATTATTATTTAATCGGTGGCGGTGTCGCCATTGAAAACTTCGAACGTTTATTTAAGAATAATTTTGGCGAATGGGTTTCGATTCGACGACCAAACCTAATAGGATCGAGACATCCGAAGTATTCATCCATTATAAGCGGGCAATATAATGCGTATTATTTCGAGAGTTTATTCGAAGAACAATACAACATGATAATCTTTAACGATAGTGATTCATAAAACAGATGAAAATCTACTAGGGATAATCTATAATATAGATAGACTTGAAGGAGGAACTTATATGTTCGGATTTGACAATGACTATGATCAAATGCCCAAGATAAAAGTTATTGGTGTTGGCGGTGGGGGTTCTAACGCTGTTGATCGAATGATAGAAAATGAAGTTCAAGGTGTTGAATTCATTGTTTGTAATACAGATGCCCAAGTTTTGCGGTTGTCAAAAGCAGAAAAAAAGATTCAATTAGGGCGGGAATTAACCCGTGGTCTTGGTGCTGGAAGTGACCCAGAAATTGGGCGGAAAGCAGCTGAAGAAACCTATGAAGAGTTAGTTGATACCATAAAAGGCGCTGATATGGTATTCGTCACTGCTGGTTTAGGTGGTGGTACTGGCACCGGTGCTAGTCCGATTATTGCGAAGATTGCGAAAGAATCTGGTGCTTTAACCATCGGAATAGTTACAAAACCTTTTACTTTTGAAGGTCGTAAACGGATGGAGTATGCAAATAAAGGTTTAGAAGAACTCCGCAAAAATGTAGATACAATGATTGTTATTCCTAATGACCGTTTACTTCAAATTGTTGACCGTAATACACCAATGTTAGAAGCATTCCGTGAAGCAGATAATGTATTAAGACAAGGTGTACAAGGGATTGCGGAAATCGTTGCGATTCCCGGATTAATTAACTTAGACTTTGCGGATATTAAAACTGTTATGGCTAATAAAGGTACAGCGCTCATGGGTATCGGTATCGCAAGTGGCGAAAATCGGGCTGTTGAAGCTGCTTTACGAGCTATTAGTAGTCCACTCCTTGAAACTGATATTGATGGCGCAACTGATGCCATTATTAACGTAACTGGTGGGACAACTCTCACCCTATATGAAATCAATGATGCTGTTACTGCGATTCAAAATGCGGCAAATGCTGAGATTAATATCATTCATGGTGCCGCAATAAACACTGATCTAGAAGATGAAATTGTCGTTACTGTCATCGCGACGGGATTCGATCATACAAAGGTTAGAAACACTGATTTAAAATCGCTAAAAGCTACACCAATCTTAGAAGTAACGAAACCAGAACCTTTTATCCCTAGTCGTGAAACAAATGCTCCAGAACCAAAGGAAAATGAAGAAATCGAAGTTCCCCAATTTTTCCGGAGACGTTTTAAATAATAATTGTATACTAGGTCTAAGTGCTTTACTTAGACCTTTTTAGTTACGATATTTCTTTATTAATTCAGTACTCGCAAAGTATTTTTATGATAAATCCTTTAACGTAAATAGACTATGAAGATAACCTTAATACTAATATTAAAGAACTAATTAAATATAGTTAGTTTTTATAATTGCACCATTTTATTACTATTGAATATGCTAAGCATGCTGAAATTGAGTTTATTGGAAACTATGTTATAAGTTAGGATTTTCGTTTAGATATCAATTTAGAAGATGATGATTGCTGAATTACATAACTCCGTGTTATTTTATTTAAGTTATGTTTTCTATAAATAAAAAGGGTATGAATTACTCCATACCTTATACTAAAAAATAAATTATTGCCTATCCGAATAAGAATTATTATTAGAATATCTCACCTAGACTATGGCATTGATTATCTTTATCTATACATAACTCGATTTGATAATTTAAGATATTCTTTAAAAGTTCATCTTTAACTACATTTACTAAGTCATTTGCTGCAGTGATTGCTTGACTATAATCATTAGTGCGACGCAATAAATCTACTAATAAACAGCACATGTGATGATCATCATTATTGGTGGTTAAATATTTTTTAATCATTTCAATACTTAATTTACGGTATTTTATACTATTTTCAAGGTCAGTGATATCATCATATAACCAAGCAGTGTTTAAGTATAAATAAGCAGCATCATGGTAATTTTCTGTAAGTTCATATAGAGTAGCTGCTATAATGAACTTTTTAATATCATCATTAATAGTATCATCACTAATGATTGACTTTAATCGATCTGATGTTAAAAGGCGATGGTCAACACCTACAATTAAATCGGAAATTTCATAATTCGCATAATGGCATTTTGGGCACATTTGGACATCATAGACTAAGGTTGAACGCTTTAATTCCGCAGGTCTAGTATCTAAGTCCATGTAACCAAAGATGGTTGTTGAGCCAATAGAATAGAACTTTGTTGTATGTCCACAAATAGTACAGGAATAATCTAATGAAAATAACGTTGTCATTTTATCTCTCCCATCAAAATACTTATCCTTAATTTCATTATAACATATCATTTTTAGATAATATATAACTTCTTCTTTTTTCTTACCGCTTGCACCAATTTTACCTTCTTATCATATTATACAGTGTAACTTTACCTGTGGTTGAAAACTAGTAAGGAAGTCCTTACTAGTTTTTACTATTTTCACTGGAAATAAATTAGGATATTCATTATAATAGATACTAAGATAGAAGTGGAGGAATTAAAATGATCCAAGAATTTGATTATGCGATACTAGATTTTATCCAGGAAACCCTACGTTCTAAGGTTTTGGATGAAATAATGAAGTTTATTACGCATTTAGGAGATAATGGCATCTTTTGGATTATTCTATGCATAATCTTGTTAATAATTCCTAAGACTCGTCACATTGGCTTTATTGGGTTACTATCGTTATTATTTAGTTTATTAATTAATGACCAAATTATTAAAAATATAGTAACACGGGAAAGACCATTTGTTTCACGTGAAGATATAGAGTTAATCATCAAAGCTCCTAGTGGTTATTCCTTCCCAAGTGGACATACTTCTTCAAGTTTTGGCGTGGCTTTTGTATTTAGTCGGTTTTTTAAGAAACAAGTTGCCATACCTGTATTTATCTTAGCTGGTCTAATTGCTTTTTCTCGTTTATACCTTTATGTACATTTTCCTACAGATGTCCTCGTTGGTATTTTTGTTGGTTTACTAAATTCCTTTTTAGCGGTATTAGTATTTAAACAAGGCAAGAAAGTATATATAAAGATGAAAAAATAAGGAGTCAATTAACTAATTGAACTCCTTATTTTTTCATCTTCAATAACTAATACATTAAGTTTTCCACCATAGGCACATCCACCATCAATATAAATCTTTTGGGTATCGGGTGAATAATGAATATCGTACTCATATTCACCTAATAAGATGGTAGGACGATGACCCATCACAAGTTTCTTCGTAATACCATACTTGGTTAAATCAAGAAATTCTAATGTCTCACTTTTTGTCCAAACGGCATTATGCCAATTAGTTTGATCTAAAGGTATTTCTGGATTGAAACCAGCATGTGTAAAAAGATAATTCTTCGTTTCGTAATAATAGGGTAGACTTTTAATCCAATCTAAGAAACCGGGATAATTGTGGTTTATTAAGTCCTTAATCTGAGCATTTGAATAGTTGCGAATTTCCATTAAGTCTAGTTTTGTGAAATCACTTATGGTCATATCAAAGCGATTATACTGATAGTTGAAGAAGACGCGATGTTGGTCATTATTATCTAAATCTTCAAAGAATAGTTCATGGTTACCTTTAAGGACAATGACATTTTCATCACCATATTTGTCTATTAATTCTTTAATATATAGATATATTTTTGTGTTATCTTTACCACGGTCAAACATATCACCACAGATAACTAAAACATGCTTGGGATTCTCTTCGGAAAATCCCGCTTTACTTAACATTTTAGTGAATTCTTGATAATGTCCATGAATATCACTTGTCACAAAGAATTTATAAAGCATCTTTATCACCTAACTTATAGATGTAAAAATAAACTCACGTAAGTGAGTTTATTCAGGAAATCGCTTTTGATACAAGTTGATGGCACCAGCAATAATTTTTTTCGCTTCTTCCGCACCGAGGATTTCTTTAACGAGCGTTTTCTTCCCTTCTAAGGTTTTGTATACTTCAAAGAAATGGGAAATCTCATCAAAGTTATGTTTAGGTAAATCTGATATATCTTTATAGCAGTTCAGTGAGGGATCTTTTAGCGCAATCGCAATGATTTTCTCATCAACTTCATCAGAATCAAGCATTTTTACAACGCCAATTGGATAACACTCTACTAATGTAAGGGGATCAAGAACTTCCTGACATAGCACTAATACATCTAAAGGGTCATTATCGTCAGCATAGGTCTTTGGAATAAAACCATAATTAGCTGGATAATGCGTCGATGTATAAAGTACACGGTCAAGAATCAACATCCCTGTTTTTTTATCCAATTCGTATTTCTTTTTACTACCTTTAGAAATTTCAATACATGCGATAAACTTTTCTGGCTTAATCCGTTCACTATCCATGTCATGCCAAATATTCATAATAACACATCCTCTCGCTATATATTATAACATAGTTCAAGGATTTCATCTAATATATTATTAAACTTCATAAGTTAGGCTTTGAGACCCTCTCCAACTTGCATAACAAAATCTGTCCATAAACTACCATCTAGAAGCATGTTGGTTGGACAATTCTTGCCGCTAGCATCATAATGACGTTTTAATTGGGAAATATCCATGTCTAGTGCTTTCATCACGTTAATGGTTAGTTGAATCGCATTTTCACGTGCTTGATAGAAGTCACCATCTTGGTTAACTGCGATTTCAATTCCGATGGAATTGAAATTGGTAATTGCTGAATGACCCTTATTATCACCTACATGATATGCGCCTTGATTTAACTCTAACATTTGGTAGATTTCGCGATTATCAACGACGAAATGTGTTGATGCATTAGCATTAGGTTCTCTATTCCAATAGAGGTAGTGATTTCTGGCATTCGCACCGACTGAAGTATTTGCGGTTTCGTGGATGACGATGTATAAAGGTTCAATGTTTAGATTCTTATAGTAGTTATACTGAATTTGCTTTTTAAAGAATGGAATAAAAGCACCATCTTTTTCGATAAATGTATGGATATATTCTTCTTCGCCATTCTTAATGGTAGTAGAAAGATAATAATCTTCAAGTTTAATGGCGATTATCGTTCCTTCGAGATTAGAAAAGATGTTTTCGACGCCATAAAGATAATTATCAGCTTCCTTGTAGATGATTTGTAGATAGGCTTTATTATCAATATCACCAGCAAATATGTAATTACCTTGATACTCCATTACATCATTTACGACAAAACCATTCGCAAGTACAATTTGAAGCGGATCTTGTCTTTCTTCTAACACGTCTTCTGTTTCAGGTATCGTCGAAATGATATCTTGAATGGTAGTTAGTATGTCTTTATCGATAATTACATCTTTTTCCCCTGCTAAGATATTATCATCAATTTTATCTTTATTTTCATTAATTGTACAACTCATCATAATACCAGAGATAAGTAATAACGTAATGATATATGTGAATAAGTTTTTGGTTTTCATAATTATACCCCCTAATCAATTTATTTACGTTGTAATCATAGCACAGAAGTGTAATATGGGATACTGACATTTTAAGCCAAATCATAATTATATAAGTATATGGTCAATTGTTAAGATTTGTTAGCATAAATATATTTGTACTAGCAACTCTAATAAATAGACATATAATAAAATAAAACACCTCTTAAGGCATATTATTAGATTATTAATTAGCAACCTTATATAATTATAAATACCATCTTACAGAAAGGAAGATTTACATGATTGTTAATCGTATTGATGAGTTAATTGGGAGAACTCCCATCGTTAAACTAAATAAACTACCAGATGATTATGCAGATATCTATGTCAAATTAGAATACTTTAACCCTGGTGGGTCTGTTAAAGATCGCATCGCTTGGAAAATGATTGATGAAGCAGAAAAAAACGGAGAATTAAAACTTGGTGGTACCATTGTCGAACCAACTAGCGGTAATACTGGTATTGGTGCTGCGATGGTTGGGGCTGCACGCGGTTATCGTGTTGTGTTGGTTATGCCTGAAACCATGAGTATCGAACGTCGTAAAATCATGCAAGCTTTTGGTGCTGAAGTAATCCTCACTGAAGGTGCTAAAGGTATGCGCGGTGCTATTGAAAAGGCGGAACAACTCGTGCGTGACCATGGTTACTTCATGCTAAGACAGTTTGATAATGTAAATAATGTTAAAGCACATGAAGAGACCACCGCGCAAGAATTATTAGAAGATTTTCCTGAAGGTTTTGATGCCTTTGTCGCTGGTATTGGTACTGGTGGTACCATTACAGGTGTAGGTAATGTTTTAAGAAAGAAATTCCCCGATATCAAATTCTTCGCAGTAGAACCTAAAGATTCACCAGTGTTATCGGGTGGAAATCCTGGTCCTCATAAAATTCAAGGAATTGGTGCTGGATTTGTTCCGCGCATCTTAAACACTAATGTGTATGATGAAGTAATCACTGTCACCTTAGAAGATGCTTATAATATGAGTCGACGTCTTGCGAAAGAGTATGGTATTCTTGTTGGTATTTCTTCAGGAGCAGCAGTCCACGCGGCACTTTTAGTAGCACAAAAACTAGGTAAAGGTAAGAAGGTAGTAGTAGTAGCACCAGATAATGGTGAACGTTACTTAAGTACACCACTTTTTGAGTTTGGTGTATAATATGAACCCATCGCGAAAATCCTTATTTCAATCCATCAAAGAAAGGGATCCTGCGGCGAAAAGTAACTTACAAATCATCTTATTTTATCCTGGTGTGCATGCTGTGTTTTGGTACAGAATTGCTCACTTCTTCTATAAGATTAAATTAAAGTTTATTGCTTACTTTATCATGTATTGGGTAAGAAGTATCTTAAATATTGAAATACATCCAGCCGCAAAAATCGGTAAACGCCTATTTATCGATCATGGCACAGGGGTTGTTATTGGTGAAACTGCCGAAATTGGTGATGATGTGCTTATCTATCATGGTGTCACCTTAGGTGGTACGGGTAAACATCAAGGGAAGCGCCATCCCACAGTGAAAGATAATGTGGTGATTGGGGCAGGGGCCAAAGTCTTAGGTCCAATAACTATTGGTGAGAATAGTAAAATAGGGGCTAATGCAGTTGTTTTAACTGATGTACCTCCTAATAGCACAGCGGTTGGTGTACCGGCTGTTATTAAAGAAAACGGAAAGCCAGTTTCTAAATAGGAAACTGGCTTTACTTTTTTACTAACTTTATCCGTTTAAGATTGGTAATCGCGGGACCGTCTAAATATTCACCTTTATAATTAAACCGGGAACCATGGCAGGGACAATCATAGGTTTTATGCTCATTATTAAAGGTGAGGATACATTTTAGATGGGGGCAGATTGCTTCAACAATAAAGGTTTCACCTTGTTCATCTTTATAAATACCATATTTTTTCCCCCGATAAGAGATGATTTTTCCTTTACCTGATTCTATCGCTAAACTCTTATCATAGTTTTTAAAGCGATCCCCAATTAATCTTGCGACTCCACTTAAATTGTAGGCAAAGAATTTACCTGTAAGTTTATCAGATAAGCGACAAGGAGAATAGAGATCAAGATAATTATTCTGTTTATTGAGAATTATATCCCGACAAAGCATGGCACTTAAGGTGCTTGTAAGCATACCCCATTTCTTAAAGCCTGTTGTGACAAGAATTTTGGGATTACTCTTATTTACTGATCCGATATAAGGTATCTTATCAAAAGTTTCATAGTCTTGGGTTGACCACATAAATAATGGGCTTTCCATATTGAAATTTATCCGTCCAAAATCGGTGAGGTTTTGATAATGTTTCTTATCGTTACTGCTATGACCACATTGATGGGTTTCACCAGCTATAATAAGTATTCTTTTCCCTTCGTAAGGATGAGTACGAATTGAGCGGGTCGGTTCTTCACTGTTAATGTAATCGCCTTCTGTAAACTCCTTATCATAGAAAGAAGCCACAACGTAAGCCATTGAAGGTTTGAGTTTCATAAAGTAACTGTTGAGAGTATCATTTACAGGGTAATGACTAGCTAAGATGACATATTTACTCCGTACCTTCCGACCATTCTCCAAAAAGGTTACACAGACATCATCTTCTTCTTTTACCTGCAGGACTTTGGTGTTTTCATAGATATAGAAATCACCGTATTTTTCTAACTCATTGACTAGTGCTTGAAGATACTTAACAACATGAAAATGCGCTTGATTAGTTATCCCTATTACACCTTCCACAGTAAATGGTAGATTAAGGATAGGGTTTTGGATATGGGGGATGTTTAATTTTTGGTACGCTTCGACCTCTTTAGTTAGTTTTGGTAACTCATCTGGGCTCTGGGTATAGAGATAACTGGTTCGTTCTTCATAATCACAATCAATACTAAGTTCCTGGATGATGTTTTTCATCAACTGATAAGCATCTAAATGGCTATCAATGTATAGTTTTGTCTTTTCGATACCCTGTTTTTTCAACAGTTCATCATAGATTAATCCATGTTGAATCGTGAGTTTACCTGTGGTAAAACCAGTGGTACCATGCATGAGTTGTTTCTGTTCGATGAGTGCAACTCTTAAACCTTCATCCCTAAGCAAATAAGCACAAGTTATACCAGTAATACCACCACCAATGACAAGTACATCTACTTCAAGATCATCTAACAAACTAGGGAACTCTTTCAGTTGATAATCATGTAACCACAATGATTTATCCATGTAATTCCTCCTTTATTATCATCTTTTATATTGTGCATCTGTACTTACTTTTCATACTTTTTTAGACAATTATTGGCTTAGTAAACTACTTCAGGTATAATAAGAGAGTAAAGAAAATTGAGGTGATGTACATGTTAAAGACTGGTTTAGTTTCCGTTACTTTTAGGAAACTCACTCCTTTAGAAATCGTAACTTTAGTTAACAAAGCTGGTTTAAAGGCGATAGAATGGGGAGGCGACATCCATGTTCCCCATGGTAATACAAAAAAAGCAGAAGAAGTTTATAAACTAACCATGGAAGCAGGGTTAGAAGTTGCGAGTTATGGTTCTTACTATAAACCATTATCAGAAGGAACACCTGAGTTTGAAGCAGTATTAGACACCGCTTGTGCCCTCCAAACAAAAACTATTCGAATATGGGCTGGTGGTAAACGTTCTCGAGATGTTGATGAACGTTATTGGGATAGCATTATCGAAGATACTGTTATTAATGCGAAAAAAGCGGAAAAAGTTGGTATTAGTTTAGCCTTTGAGTATCATGATCATACTTTAACTGATACAATAGAGTCTGCTTTAAGACTTATAAATGCGATCAATTTACCTAATGTATTTTTATACTGGCAACCTGCTGTTAATGTTTCTGTTACTAAACGCTGTGAAGATTTACAACAAGTCTACCCATATTTAAGCAATCTACATGTCTTCGAATGGGAAGGTTGGACCCGCCTACCTTTAGAACAAGGCATTGATAATTGGCGCACATATTTAAGTAAGATACCTAATAGTGAAAAGGTCCATTATGCTATGTTAGAATTTGTTCAAAATGATTCTCCTGAACAATTCTTACAAGACGCAGAAATATTAAAATTGTTAGTGAATGAATATCAAGCGAAATAACAGGGGTAATGTTTTATCATGAAGATGTCTATTTAACTGCATTGGTTTAGGTTAAAATAATAAGAGCACTATTAAGATTTAATTAAATTACTTAATAGTGCTCTTATTATCATAAAAGATTTAAGGAATTTTATTATGATAAGCAAACTTTTTGGTGCTGTTTCATAAATAGTCATTATAATTAGCTAGGGTAACATACCATTTATGATCTTTATATTCGATTAAACTGATGGAACAATTACCAAGACTAGTATCAAGACTATAAAGTTCAGGATTTATGTATGTTAAAACAGCTTTGATCGTTTGTGAGTGACAGATGATGATAATAGTTTTATCAGGATATTTATCTTTCAGGTTGCTTAAACCTTTAACTACCCGAGACATCAAGTTAGCTTGTGGTTCTAAACCAATCACTTCACCTTTACGGACCTTTTCAATGAAAGTTGGAATACTTTTACCATCTGCTTCGCCAAAGTTGCGTTCACGAAAATGTTCGTCAATAATTATCTCTCCTTGATAATTAATCGCTTTAGCGATTATTTGCGCAGTTTCATAAGCTCTTGATAAAGGAGAACTAATAATTAAATCGATTGGTTCATTGATGAAATGTTGGGCTGTTAATTCAGCTTGTTCCTTACCATACCCATTTAGGGGTACATCAATAAGACCTTGAATAAGACGATTTTTATTATAGTCAGTTTGTCCGTGTCTTACTAAATAAATCTTCATTTATCCACACTCCCATAATCTTTCTCTTATTATAACATAGCCTTTCATGTTTTTGGTAATTCATGATATAATAATAACGCATTCAAATAAAAGGAGTGAAAATATTATGAGAATGGTTGATTTAATCCTCAAGAAAAGGGATAACTTACCATTAACTGAAGAGGAAATCAAATTTATCATCAAAGGATATACAGAAGATAAAATTCCTGATTACCAAATTGCTAGCTTACTAATGGCGATTTGTTTCCGAGGAATGACTGATGCGGAATGTTTTTATCTTACTAAGGCAATGGTTGAAAGTGGTGAAGTTCTAGATTTAAGCGGGATTAAAGGAAAAACAGTAGATAAACATTCTACTGGTGGTGTTGGTTATAAGACCTCCCTTGCATTAGGACCACTAGTTGCTAGTTGTGGTGTTAAACTTGCCAAGATGAGTGGTCGTGGTTTAGGTCACACTGGTGGTACCCTAGATAAATTAGAGTCCATTCCTGGTTTTCATATTGAACTATCAGAAGAGGAATTTATTGATCAAGTTAACGATATTGGCATGGCTATTATTGGACAAACGAAGGATATGTGTCCCGCTGACAAAAAGTTATATGCGTTAAGAGATGTT
The DNA here is from genome assembly GCA_012516175.1 of Bacilli bacterium. Taxonomy (GTDB): domain Bacteria; phylum Bacillota_I; class Bacilli_A; order Haloplasmatales; family Haloplasmataceae; genus JAAZCR01. Next base: position 1,091 of record JAAYWZ010000026.1, on the reverse strand, counting down.
ACAGGAACAGTTGAATCAATTCCTTTGATAGCATCTTCGATCATGAGTAAGAAAATAGCAGCTGGTGCAAAAACCATCGTCTTAGATGTTAAGGTTGGTAGTGGCGCATTTATGAAGGATTTAGATAGTGCTAGAACACTTTCGAAAACGATGGTAGAAATTGGTAAGCAATTTGGTCGAAATGTTAGTGCCGTTATTACCAATATGGATGAACCACTTGGTGAAGCCGTCGGAAACAGCTTAGAAGTTGTTGAAGCGATTGAGACATTAAAAGGTAGAGGTCCTGAAGACTTTACCGAATTAGTCTTAAATCTAGGGGCTCACATTTTATATAATGCCCAAGAAGTAACATCCCTTGAAGAAGGTATCAAGATTCTTCAAGAGAATATAAAGAATGGTAAAGCTTTAACTAAGTTTAGAGATTTCGTTCAACGTCAAGGTGGAAATCCTGATGTCACAGAAGACTATAGTTTACTACCACAGGCGAAATATACTTATGAAGTTAAAGCTAATATAACAGGTTATATTAAAGCTATTGATGCATTAGCGGTTGGTAATTATGCGATGAAGTTAGGAGCAGGACGATTAACGAAAGAATCACCAATTGACCTTGCGGTAGGTTTAAAGATTAAGCAAAAGATTGGTGCATATGTTAATGAAAATACCTTATTAGGTGAGATTTATAGTAATCAACCATTAACGGAGGAGCACCTCGCTGAGTTCCGGAAGTTATTTACCATTACTACTGAGAAAGTGGAAAAACCGCAGCTCATCTTAGATTTAGTTCGATAAATTATAAATTATAGGGTTGTAAGCGTATTATTGTTACAACCCTTTTAATATCTAATAATAAATTTTTGTTTAAGATTACTTTCTTTAATCTAGTATAAATAGTACAAGGTAAATCACAAATTATCATTTCTAATTTATTTATTACATAAACTAATACTAACAATAGCCCAGTTCGTTTTTTGACAATATCCTATCCAATAATAAAAAGGTAACTTGGAAAACAGTTATAAAATTGCATACTACTTTCCTTACAGTCTAACTAATAAATATCATTATTGAATATGTAAATGTATTATTAA